>NZ_CP119328.1 GCF_022815905.2 Staphylococcus sp. NRL 16/872
ATGTATTATATACAACAATATCTACAGTTTGCAAGTCAAAAAGTTATGTGGATTTGTAATGTTTTATTACCTCTATTCAAATTTAATTGGAAAGAGGTTTTTATTATGTCTCGTAAAAATATTAAAAATCAAGCTAGTCAAAATTTTTATATGTTACATAAAGCATTATTTGTTAATGAAAAATATAAAAAATTAAGTGATAGTGCCAAAGTCACTTATGCAATTCTCAATGATAGAGTTAGCTTATCAATTAAAAATAATTGGATCGATGATAATGGGGATATATATTTCATTTTTACAAATGAAAGTCTCCAGAATATATTAGATAAAAGCAAGAATACAATTACTAAAATAAAAAAAGAACTTCAAGAAGTAGGGTTACTTGAACAAATACGTACAGGATTTAATAAACCTAATAGATTATATTTGCATGATATAGAAACTAATATTAGTGTAGAAAAAAGTATTCAATCCTCATCTGCAACCTATAATGACAAGGAGTCCCAAATTTTGGGACTCCAGAATCCCGAAATTTGGGACTCCAGAATCCCGAAATTTGGGACTCCAGAATCCCAAATTTTAGACCCTAATGATACTGATTATATTAAGACTGATTATATTAAGACTAAGAATAATGATACGGATGATTTGAATGATAAAAAAATAACAAATTCTAGTAATCACACAAATCATTCAAGTCACAAAAATCTAAACTTTAATAATGAAGCTTTAAAATTTCAACTACTTGAAGAATTACCTCAAAATATTCAAAACTATCTAAGGTTTTTTGAGGTAGCCGAAATTAAAATTATCAAATCTGTATTATTAAAAGCCAAAACATCCTTCAACAATTCTATCGATGCATATTATTTATTAGAAGATATGGAACTTGAAATTGTTAATGTCCTTAAACGTTTTAAAGCTACATTAATTCAAAAAAATGAAACCGTTGAAGCCATGCAAGGCTACTTAATGAAATCTCTCAAATCTGAATTCGAAGAAATGCATACGTTAAATAAACGTCGTGACAATTTACCAATCACTTCTTTATTTAATCAATAATTCAACTTAATCTGCCAACAAGGTAAGGGTGGAGAAAACAAAACAATATCAGCACATGTCCCGATTTCACAACATAGCACGCTGCTATAAAAGAAAGGAGAATCACTTATGAGTAATAAGAAAAAGATTAAAGTTACTTTGGCATTAATTAATGTTGTTTTAACTGCGCTCCAACTTTATCTTCAATGGCAAGTAATTAAATCTAAAAAGGAAATGTAATTAAGTACAAAGGACTAAAACTGAAAAGATTTAGTCCCATTTTTTATAAACGCTTATTATTCGTTGTTACTACTATCAGTATTTTCTTCTTTTTAATTGATACTATTTTCAATAACTTATCTCTTATCTTCTTCAAACAAAACACCATGATTTGTAGGCATCATAAACTACTTCTTTTTAAATTTATTTGGTTTATTTGTATTTATGTAGTTGGAGTACATCTTTAACAATGCTTCTGTTTCCTCTGGACTTAAATGTTCACATTCAAAATACTTTTCAAGCATTGCACCTTTTCGAATCAGTCTATGCGCTCTTTCTTTTCGATCTAAATTTTTTAATCTATTTTTTCTTAATTCAGCTTTTTCAATTGCAGCAGTTGTTTTTTTGAGATTTTTAAAATCATTCATCTTATCACTTACTATTCTGATTAATTTCGTTTTCTGTTAAATCTTCATTATTCTCGTCGCTGCTATTTGGTTTGGCATTTTTAAATTCTTCAATGACTTTATCCATAACTTTATATAATTCATCACTGGAGTTAATCATATCTAAATCAAGTTTATTTAAGAAATAGACTCCAATTTTATGAGATAGTTGTGCTTCTTGTTTTTTCTTTTGGCCTTTCAATTGTTCAATTTGTTGTTCAAGCTGACTTAACTTTGTTATATCACTTTTTTTGATCTTTGCCATTATATCACCCTTTAGTTTTCCTATATAAAGCATATCATAATCCATTGGGCAAGGCGATTATTCATGGTATAATATAACCAGTTCGTAAGACACTGCCCATTTACATGCAAATTAAAAATTGGCATAAAAATGGGCAACCTTACTGGTTGATCGTTATAGTTCCTACAGGGGTTTAAATTCAAAAAAACGAGGAGGTAAAATCATGGATAAAGGTTACTTTATGTTGAGAGTGACTAACATTAATCGAGCAACTAAAAATATTGTTGCGTCAGCGTCGTATCGTTCTGATGAAGCATTATATAGTGAACGTACAGATGAAAAAATTAAGTTTAGAAATCATATAGTTAAACCTGAAAGCATGATTTTAACGCCTCAACATGCACCCGAATGGACGAAAGATAGACAGCGCTTGTGGAATGAAGTAGACAAAGTTGAAAAGCATAATGCGAAAACTAAAAACCCTAGATTAGCCAAAGAAGTCTTGTTAAGTTTGCCTAATGACCTAGATAGAGAAGTACAAACAGAATTAACAAAAGATTTTATCAAAAGTGAATTTGTAGATAAAGGTATGGTGGCTGATATTTCAATTCATAGGGATGATATGAACAACCCACACGCGCATGTGTTATTGACCCAAAGACCGTTTAATTCAGACGGTACTTGGGGAAAAAAGACAAAAACGAGAACACGCTATGATGAAAACGGGGATGCGATTTTAAATAAAAATGGTAATAAAGTTAGAAAACAAGAACGCTTTGCCGACTTTGATTTTAAAGAAGTTCGTAAGCATTGGGAGTTAAAATTAAATCAATATTCAGAAAGAGAACAAAGTTTAAGACGATATGATAGTCGTTCTTTTGAAGAACAAGGCTTAGAAAAAATCGCCGAAATTCCACTGACTAGAGAAGAATACCGACTAGAAAAAAATGAACAAAAACGCTGTGAAAAAGAGGGTATCGAGTACCAACCCGTTACGTATTACGGACAGAAAAATGAAGAGATTAGACGATATAATCGTGACGAAGTATCAGAAATATATAGTGATAAAGAGAAAGAAGAAGCACAAAATGCAATTAGATTACTTGTTCAAAACGCTAATGATCGAGTAAGCAAAAATGAACAGAGTTATTCTGTTTTAATTGATAGATATCAACGTGACGTTGGCTATTCAGAAGCGAAAGAAACCATTAAAAATACGTTTGATAGTGCATCTACCTTTGGTCGTATAATTCAAAATGACTTACTCAAAAATGAAATTAAGAGAATTCAATTAAAATTCTATGCTGACAATTACGATACTAATTATCAATTTAGAAAAGAACTTGAAAGCAAAGGATATAGTCAACAAGAGTTTATTAATACAGTTAAGTCTAACTTTAAAGCGTTACTCAATGAAAAGAATAAGTTAGAAAGTAGAGAAGAAAAACGTAAAGCAATTTATCAATCAGCGAAGGATGTATATCTAACTGAAATCGAAAAAAATAACCTAATTGTTCAACACATGTACCCTAAATCTCATCATCGTTTTAGTCATGATGAGAAAGCATTTATCGTTGATGAAGCGCAAAAAGGTAACTTTATAAAAGCGACTAATGTTCAATATCTATTCAAACAAAATAACAATATTCCTACAGATGTATTGCTGGAAGATACTTATAAAAAAGCAAGTAAGGATATTTTCTTTAGTGAAAGACAGCTTCAACACTTAGAAAAAGATAGTTTTGAATATAATGTTGAGTTGCAATTCATTAGAGAAAAAGAGAAAGAAATTGAAAGTTATAAAGAACATATTGATGATGATTTAAGAATAGATATAGGCGATAGAAACTTTGAAAAAGTCAAAGACCAAACACCTAATGAGAAAGTTCAATTACTCATTAAACTTGAGAAATATAATCATATCGATCAAGAAGAAGTTATTGGAAAACATATTAATCAAGTGGATAGAAATGATAATGACAACCATCTTGAACATGAATATGAACAATCTAATCACATTAATTTACCAACGATAAATGCCAGTGACTTTCTTATGTACTATGCGAATGAAATTGAAAAGCAAAATGATATTAATCATAAGAAAAAGAAAAAACAAGAGAGAAATAACCATATGAGAAGATAATAGGTGGTGGGAATTATACAAAGTTCATTCGGTTCTTTTTATATAGGACATAAATATATTTAATACCTGTTAAAGTATTCTTTGCCATATTGATACTTTGATACCTTGTTTTTCTCACTGTAATATGATGGTAATCATTAATCAATGAGGTTATTAAGATATTTAGAGATACAATGACAGTTAGGATTAAGTTTAAAATTTTAATCAGTTTAGATATTGTTATCTTCGTTTAAAGTGCCTGGTTGATAATTATCATTCGAGGTTTATCAAACTCAAGTTACGTCACGAGTTAAATTGAATTTATTGAAACTTTTGCGCTATAAATATTTAAATATTAAAAAAGAAAATTTAAAATAAGAGCAAAAAAACCCACTATTTATTGTATTATTGTAATTAATAGAATAATTAAAATGAAGGGAACAATATAATGAATAATTTCAACATACAAAGTGTTAATGATTTTAAAAGTAAATATAAAAATATCGACGATAATAAAGTATTACGAAATATGAATATAAACGAATTAGAATCATATCTTTTAATGTTATACAATTTGAAATATACAGTAAGTCAAATAGAATCAAGGTATAACCAGTTAGTGAAGAACAATAATAACAAAAAAAATAACCAAATAGACGCTATAAACAATGCTTACAACAATATAGAAGACCAGTTAATAAATTATACACCTGAAATGGATAAAATAAATTCTAAGTATGAACATAAAAAAAATATAGTATGGCTCATTTTTTCAAAATATTCAAAGATTTCATCTATCATTTTTGGAATCTTAGTTTTTTTAAAACTTTATTCTCATTTTACATTTACCATAGTCCCCGCTATTTTAGGAATCATAGGATTTTTTATTTTGTATAGTGTACTTAATTTTTCAGAAGGCGTCATAGAAGGTGTTTTTGACTTAAAAAAATCAAAACAATTAGGAGTAGCACGAAAATATGATCAAAACAATTTTGACAAAGAAATTGCAAAACACAATGAACAATTACGAAGTGATAAACAACGTGTCTTATCTGAGCATAAAAAGTTTGATAGTAAAATAAGAAGTGATTATCATTCTATTCATTCAAAATTCGAGAGAGAAGCACAAAAATTAGAAATGTATCTACCATCAGAATTTAGAAGTTTAGATATTATCGCTGGATTATATGGTATTTTAAATGCTGGATTCGGAGACAATTGGAAAGAAATAATTAATGTTTATAGAGATGAAAAAAATATGAATGACCTAAAGAAACACATGAAAGACATCCAAAATACATTAAATTATATGAATAATAATATTATGAACAATCAAAAAGAAACTATTCAGGCGATTAGTAATCATAGCCACCAACAACAACGTTTATTAAAAGAAATAAATACGGGTGTACAACAATCAAACGTCAATATCAAAGAATTAAACGATGATATTAATCGTGGATATGATAAATTGCAAAATAATCAAAATGCTATTAAAAAAGAATTGTCAGATATGAATCCAAAAAATTAATTTTGATGCTATGATATTCGTTGGAAATTTAAATAAAAATATAACGGAAAATGGGACCTAATATTTTAAATATAGGTCTTTTTTTATTTTTAGGTTTTGAATTGCCAATTTAGAGGCTACTACGACCATGTTAAAACAAAAATTAGTTATATTTTGTTTCTGTTACAAAGGTGGAAAAAAATATAATTATATATCATTTTATATGGAAGTATGCTCTTAACTGACCCAACATGTTACTAATTTCATAGCATAGTGAAAATCCGTAATTCTGAAGAGACCTACGGTTCTTTTTTTATAGATCGTAAATAATTCAGTAACTTAGAATATTTATATAAAAATTCGTGATGTGATTGGCAATTACTTATAAAATAAAACGATTAGCATATCCATTGTTTATTCATTATCTTCTTTTGTAATTAATTGAAAAATCGTAAGAAATCAAAAAATGCTCTTATTTATATTAATATCTAAAAATATCATTTACAAATATAATGTTATATGATAAGATATTTTTAGATAAAAAATAATAAAGGAGATAATTATGAAGTCTGATTTATATTATGAACTTCTTGGAAGAATTAATGAACTTGAAAATCGCGTGAAAATGTTGGAATTACAAGATGAAAATAAAATTAAGGAGGAAGATAATATGAAAGTTATTAAAGATACTAAGATTAGTAAGAATGAAATGATTTCTAATATTAAAGGAGTTTTAACTCCTAGATTAGAAACAAAAGGATTTATTGTAAGAAAAGCTATTCCTAAGAATGGAGAAGGTTCTGGGATAATTATTGAAAATGAAGATATAGGTAATAAGAAAAAAATAATGATTAAGAAAAGTAAAGATTACTCTAAACAGTATAATCTTGACGATGAGTTTAAATTTTCAGGGTGGTTCACTTCATCTGAGTCAGAATTGAATGAATATCAGGGTTACATTTTTGCTGTATATAAAGATTCCGTACCAACATATTTTGTTTTTGATAGAGAAGATATGAAAAGTATTCTGAATTCTAAAACTGTAGATTCAAAAGGAAAATATCATTTTTATTTAGCTGAAGATAAAAACGGACAATATTTTGATCATAGAGATGGCGGATTACTTTTAACCGGAAATGTTGGGGCTTGGGAAAAAATTAAAAGAATTATTGAAAATTCAGACGTTCAATATCGATAATAAAACACATTATCCAACAAGTAAGCTTGTTACTTTAAATAGTCTTGATGAAAATGAAAATCTACTTAAAGAATGTTTGGGAGGTCTTTTAGATGTCTAATATTCAACGTCCTAGTTATTATGATAAACGTATTGATAATTTAACATCAACACAAGAAATTTTTAATTATCTCATGTTTCAACGTTTTAAATACCAAAAGGATGAAATTGATGCATTAACTGATGAAAAATTAAAAAATGAAATGTATCAAGCCCGAATACTTGAAGATGAAGTTTTGCGTCAAAAGTTTCGTTTTAGCCAAATAGATTCCTAAAGTTTGTATGAATAATTTTAATATGTATGTTTTCTTGTTTTAATTTGAGAAATTAAGGTGGATAAGAAATGAATTATTTAAAAATCGATGAAGCACGTAAACAAATTGATAAAGAAAATCAAGAAATGATACAAACATCTGAGGGGTGGGTGTATGAATTTAATTATCGAGGTTATTTGATTATGATTCTTCGTGCGAGACAATATGGACATTTATGTGGCTATATTAAAGTGAATGTATTAAAGGATTCTACTAAGTATCGTACTATAGATAATCATTTTCATGGTGGAGTTTCGTTTCACGACAAACAATGGATTGGTTTTGATTGTCTTCGTAGTGAAGATTTTAGTCCACATCAATATGAAGTTTTTTCATATGATTCAGATTTTGATTTAAGCACATTTTTTAAAGATAAACACTATCGTACTTTAAATGAAGTTAAACAATATCTTGTATCAGCAGTTGATGCATTAATAGAAGAAAAAGAAAAAAATAACAGTAGATAATGCTAAAGTTTATTTGATTAGTATATACAAATATATAAGTAAAATTCTTTTAAAATGTAAATTCGCAGTAAAGCATTATTTATTTTTTATGTAATAGTATCTAATTAAATATGTAAGTACAATATCAACAAAAATAGATAATCGGACACATAGTGACTTCTTATTGTTATATATTGAAACTAGTAAGAAACTATGAATTATTAAATAAAACTTTTTATTATTTGAAGGAGACAAAAATTATGAGTCAAAATATTTTTAGAAATTTCGAAAACTTTTGGGATAAAAATGATATCAAGAAAAAAGCTGAATCTTATCAGAATTATTATAAAAATAATAAAGGTGAAGATTTTTCATGGATTAATGAAAAAGATAAAGATAGTCTGAAAAAAACGGCTGTTAAAAAGTCTATGAAATGGGGGATACCTAATCATATTTTAGGAGATATTGATAAATCTAAATTTATAATAGGCTTACTTAATCCAGGAACGCATATGAAAGAAGAAGAGTCTGAAGCCTGCAATACTGTTGGAGAATATATAGAACAAGAAATTGAAATAGAAAAAAAAGAAAACAAAAATTTTTCTTTTACTTCAAAAGAAGTGTATGAAGAACATTTGAACAAAGAATTAAATATGTATGATTTTTATTATAGTCATATTTTAAGTAGAGAGAATGTACTTTCTCAAGAGTTAAAAAAATTATATCAAGTTTATCTTAATAATAATTCACTTCCAGATGATAATAAAATTCTATCACAAATTGCTTATTATTTTTCAAAATATTATAAAGGGGGGTTTAATTCTGAATCAACTCAAATAAAAAGTGCTAAATGTCATTATGAAAGAATTTTTGAAAAAATCAATGTAGCTAAAAGAAAAGCTGATAAGAAAAAAATCGATCAAAAATTTGAAAAAGCACTTTTTGAAATGCCGATAACAAATATAGAGCTTATCCCATATAGAACCAAAGAATCGCCGAATGATAAATTAATAGGGCTAGAAAGTAGTAAGATCAGTGCTAATGCTATTATCGAAAAAATTATTCAGGATAAAGATACAGTTGTAATATTAAGATCTTATGATAGAGAAAATGAAGAGGATAAAGAGGATAAATATAATTGGAAAAAATTATTTGAGAATATTTGTGAGGAAAGGAATATAAACTTTAAAGAGCATATTGAACCGTCAATCTATACTTTTAAAAATGATCAAGGAGGTTCTATCTCAGCAAATAGCATAAAGCCAGCTAATCCTAATAATAGTATGAAATCAGAAAAACAAGTTGCTAAAGAACTAAATGAAAGCATTAATTTATCTGACTTTGAAAAAGAGTTAGATAACATTATTGAAGGAAATAATAATATGTAAGATTATTGGGAGTATAAAACTATTGAATAATTTTAATAACAATATCAAAGAATATCAAATCTCTCGACAATGTAGAGATGTATTTTTAAATGTTAATGAGATTGTGGCAAAGAAACAATATCAAATAATTGAATCTCAAGATTTACTATTAGCTTTTGTAATAACTAAAGATACAGGTGCTTCTTATGCGCTAGGTCACCATTCAATTACACAGAAAAAAATAAAAGATGAAATAAACTCAGCACAAATTGTCAAAGAACGTTATATAAATATTGAGAAAGAAAAAAATGATGAAACTGAAACTTCTTTTTGGGGAACTTCTAGAAAAAAAAAGAAGATAACTCAATTTATTATGGATAATCCAGTTCAATTTACAAAAGAAATTTCATCAGATCAATACATAAAGTATATGTCTGATTTCATTATTTCTCAAAAAGTTGTAGATATATTAGAATTTGCTGAAGAAATGAGATTCCAAAATAATCCTAGTGGTAAAATAGATACTTATTGGATGTTGATGGGCATTACTCAAGACGAAACAAATAATGCTTACCAAATCATTAATAAATTGATGCTTAAATATGATGAATTTTATAATACTCATCATGAGCTTCATGAAGTTTTTAATAATAGAAGAATGTATAGTACACGGCGTTTTTATGATGGTAGAAATAAAGAGGATCAATTACAAAAAGAATCTCAAAAAAATATGATAACTAATAAACTTAAAGATCCTAATTATTCATTACTTGAAGACATCTCGGTAGATATTACAGAAAAAGCGCGTAATAACGAGTTAATGCCAGTAGTAGGTCGAAAAAAAGAAATTCAGCATATAGAGATTGCTTTATCTAGAAAAAATAAAAATAATGTTGCATTAATTGGTCAAGGTGGCGTTGGGAAATCAGCTATTATTGATGGATTAGCATTAAAAATTGTACAAAGTGAAGTTTTATCTTTGAAGAATAAAAGAATTTTACAGTTTAACATTAATGATCTAATATCTGTCATAAAATCAGACTATAATCATGGTATTCAAAGATTTGTTGAAGAAATGAAAAGAGAAAAAAATGTTATTTTATTTATTGATGAAATTCATATGCTAGGTAAAATGAAAGGACTGACTGATATCTTAAAGCCAATTATGGCCAGAGGAGATTTTCGTATTATAGGCGCTACGACACCTAAAGAATGGAGTCAATTTTTATCTCAAGATACAGCTCTTGTTCGTAGGTTTGAAAAAATTTTTGTGAAAGAACCTTCAATAGAAGACGCAATAACGATAGTCAACAGTACAGCCCCATCCTATGAAAATTTTCATCGTGTCAATTATGATTTTAAAGCTATTGAGGCTGCAGTCAAAGCAGGTAAAAGATTTTTCCCGAAAGATCAATTACCTGATATAGCATTTACAATATTAGATAATGCAGCAGCGATAATTAGAATTGAAAATGATGAAAATATACCTATAGTTACTCGATATGAAAATGAAATGAATAAGTTGAAAAAGAAATTATATGAAATTAAAAAGATGGAGTTTAATGAGGTAGAAGAATTAAAAATTCGAGAACAAATACATCAGCTTGAAGTTGAATATACACAAGATAATGTAAATAATCAAAAAAATGAATATAAACTCACAGTCACTCCAAAATACGTAAAAAAAGCTATTGAACAAAAGCTAGACAGAGAAATTGATCAAGATAATTTAATTCAAGCTATAGATATCTCAGAATCAAAAATAGAAAATTTAAAGAAATTAAAAAATGCTCTTTCTTCTCAAATTATTGGACAAGATGAAGCCATTGAATTAATCTCAAATGCAATCATTAGAAAGAAATTGGGTTTTAAACAACCTGATTCTCCAATAGGTGTGTTTATGTTGTTAGGAACATCCGGTGTTGGTAAAACGGAAACAGCTAAAATATTAAATAAAGAACTATATAAAGATGAACAAAATATAATACGTTTTGATATGTCAGAATATCAAAAAGAGCATGAGGTTTCTAAACTTATCGGCCCTCCACCTGGTTATGTTGGTTTCGGACAATCTAATGATTTAGTAAAAACTGTAATTGAACATCCTAGTGCTGTCATACTCTTTGATGAGATAGAAAAAGCGCATCCTAAAATATTTGATATATTGTTACAAGTTTTTGATGATGGACGTTTAACGAATTCAGCTGATGAAACAGCAGATTTTAGTGAATGTATCATTTTTTTGACCTCTAATATTGGTGCTAGTGATATACGTAATAAGAAAGTCGTTGGATTAAACCAACAATATAAAGATGAAACTGATTTTTCAACTGTCAATGAAAATGTTAGAGAAGCACTTACAAAGAATTTCAGACCTGAATTTTTAAATCGTATTGATGAATTTATTACATTTAAACCACTTAAACAACAAGATATATTTAAAATTACTCAATTACTTATTGATAAAGAAATAGAGTTAATAGAAGAATTAGGTTATAAAATTATATTTTCAGAAAGTGCTGTCTCGTATATTGCGAAATCGTGTTTTGATCCTAAAAATGGTGCAAGACCTATAAAAAGGGGTATTTCAAAGTTACTAGAAGATCGGTTGTCAGAATTAATCATTAATGGTGACTTAAAACCTGGTAATATAATTAATGTTTCATCAGAAAATAATCAATTATTGATTACGTATCAATAATTTTGAAAAGATTTTGATGCAAGTTTGATATATATATAGTTGATTTGTTTATGCTTAACCTATTTCTAAGACATTTTTAACTTACAATTTTTAAGAATTGAATACAGAATTTTAAAAGATGGACACATAATGTACCTTTCAAAAGGTAAATTTAATTATGTACTTAACATCTTTAGTAATAACTAAATGTAAAATCTATTTTTATATTAAAGGAGAATTTAAATGAGCAGAAAAGATGATACTTTAGATTGTTTATTAAAAAAAGGTTATAAAGAAATTGATTTTTTAAAAGATGATGGTACATGGTGCTATTATAAAGTCTCTAATGGTTGGAAAGGACGCCATACTGTAAAGGTTAAAAGTGGATTTTTTGGTTGTGAAATTGAAGAAGTATAATCCTAAGTGGTTATAATTCGTACTTATTAGTAAAATAGTTATATACTTTTTACGGTTAGTGAATAAAATTTGCTAGCCGTTTTTTAGGTAGATATAAAAAGATACACTGCCATTAATGATTACTTTTTTATATTACTCATATAAATCAAATTTTAAATAAGTAGTGACAAACAATAATCTAGTAATTAAAATATAAACATTTGATATCATGAATTTAAAAAGTAAAATGTTATGCAATTGATATTAATTGTGTTAAATATAAGTACGCTCTAAATAAACAAAAATAGTCCTCTTATTAAAATAAGAGGACTATTTTTGTTTAAAATTATTCAAGACCATTCGCTTTCTAACATACTCATTTGCCATAAATTATAATATTCTCCATTTAATTTTCTAAAGTCTCTTTTTTCTCCTTCTTTTATAAATCCAATCTTTTTGTAACTTTTAATAGCTGATTTATTAAAGGCAAAAACACCTAATTCAATTCTGTGTAGTCCCAAATCTTCAAAAGCCTTTTTCAATAATTTCTTTATTATTTTAGGGCCTAATCCTTGGCCACGCATTTGCGGATCACCTACTAAAACTTTACTTAACGTGGCGGAACAATTTTTAAAATCTATATTATTTAAAGCAATATGACCTATAATTTTTTTTGAATTATTTTCTTCAATGATAACTTTATAAATTATTTTACTAGAATTTTCTTTATTTGTGTCTTTAATATATTCCTTTAATTGTTCTTCATCTAGGGGATAATTAAAATCTGTACCTGCCCATTTGACTAAAAGTTCAGGAGAGTTTATCCAGTTTATTAATAAATCAAAATCTTTCTCCTCAAAATATTCAAACTTAATCAATAAATTACTCCTTAAATAATAGGTTATTAACTATAAAAATTCAGTGAATGTTGCAATATAAACAACCACTACAATTTTTTGATACTTTCTTCATCAACTTTCTATCTTAAATTTTCGATTTTTTATAAAGCGTTTTGTATTATCTAAATAACTCTTTACAATTTACTGATTTTTAAGCTTTTGCTAATAGATTTATGCAACTTTAATATTATAAGTAAATCTATGCACTTCATCATTAAATTTAAATTCTGCCCAAATTTTATACATCCCTTTTTTAGGAAAATGAGCATAAAAGGTTGTAGAATCAGGTGATTCTGGGTGAACATGAATATAATCAGTTAATTGCTCATCAAATATAATCACATGTCCTAAAGCTCCTAAATAAGGTTGGGGAGTTAATTCTGTATTGAAAGTTAAAGGGACATGTTCATCTTCTTTAGCACTTATAGAATTTAAAGTTACATGAACTCCTTTGTTAACTTTTACCCAATTTTTATCAGAATTTAAAGATGTTGTAGAGGTTATTTTATCTCCAATTTGCAGTTCAATAGGATGAACGGAATACACATGGTTTTTTGGTGTAACATCAACAAAAGCCTGGTAAGTTCCTGGCTCTAATTGTTGGTTAATTATAAATAAACCTTCATGCTTTTTTTGAGGGTGTAGGTGGTAATATTTCTCCATGTCATTAGATACTAAAACGAAATGCATTTCTTTTTCATGCATAGTATCTAATAATGGGGCATTATTAAATTCATCTTCTAACGTAATTTCTATATTACCATCTCTATATACAACATTTGCTTTAATTTCGGGTTTGTTTGAATGATATTCATGATTATGATTCATATTTTTATCCTCCTTAATTTTTAATAAGGGCATATCATTAAACGATATGCCCAACTATTTAAATTATTTAATTACATCGTAACCTTGATCTTCAATAGCTTCTTTAAAGTCGTTGAAAGCTACTTGATTTTCATCAAATTCAACTTCCACATTCCCATTCGCCAAGCTTACTTCTGAAGATGTTACACCATCTAATCCATTTAATGCTTTTTCAATTGAATGCTTGCAATGGTCACAGCTCATACCTTCTACATTAATAACTTCGTTAGTCAATGTTGTCACCTCCTTTCAAGAAATATAAGATTCTTATAATTTCATACGTTTTAGACGTAAAGCGTTTGTGACAACACTTACAGAACTTAAAGCCATTGCTGCTCCCGCAACCCAAGGTGCTAGCAGACCAATTGCTGCTATAGGGATACCTGCAACATTGTAACCAAACGCCCAAAATAGATTTTGGCGAATATTACGAATTGTAGATTTACTTGCTTTTATTGCTTTTGGAATTAATAAAAGGTCTCCTCCTAAAATAGTTATATCAGCAGCTTCGATTGCAACTTCTGTACCTGTACCAATGGCAATACCAATATCTGCTTTAACTAGTGCTGGAGCATCATTGACACCATCTCCAACCATAGCTACTTTTTTACCTTCAGATTGAATTTCTGCTACTTTAGAAGCTTTTTCTTCTGGTAAAACCTCTGCAATAATCGTGTCTATACCAACTTGTTTTGCTATTGCTTGTGCGGTACGTTTGTTATCACCAGTTAACATAGCAACTTCAATACCTAATTCATGAAGTTTTTGAATAGCTTGTTGGGCAGTATCTTTAACTGTATCAGCTACAGCGACAACCCCTCTCAATTCGTTATCTACGCTTATAAGCATTGCAGTTTTTCCTTCTTTTTCAAATTGAGCGAGATTTGTTTCAGCTTCATTAGTTTGGATTCCTTTTTCACTCATTAGTTTTCGATTTCCGACAAAAAGTTCTTTACCATCAATTGTTGCATTTATACCGCGCCCTGGTATAGCTTCAAAATGGTCTACTTCTAAAAATTCTAATGATTTTTCTTTAGCATAACTTACGATAGCTTCAGCTAGTGGGTGTTCAGAACCTTTTTCTGCACTAGCTAACAATTGTAATGTTTGATCATCTCCACTAAAATCAGTGACTTCAGGTGTGCCATTTGTTATAGTGCCAGTTTTATCTAAAACAACTGTATTAATAGCGTGTGTACCTTCAATGTGTTCTCCACCTTTAAATAGAATGCCATTTTCAGCAGCTTTTCCGGTACCCACCATTATAGAAGTAGGCGTAGCTAAGCCTAACGCACAAGGACAAGCGATAACTAATACTGCTATTGCAGCAACTAAGGCTGGTTCAAATTGTCCCGGCTGAACTAATGAAATCCATATAATAAATGTGAAAATCGCGATACCTACAACGATAGGTACAAAATATCCAGAAATAATATCTGCTAGTCTTTGTATTGGCGCTTTAGAACCTTGCGCTTCTTCGACAACTTTAACAATGGAGGCAAGAGCTGTATCTTTACCAACTTTTGTTGCTTCAACAGTAATTGCTCCATTTTTATTCATTGTTGATCCTATAACATTATCATTTTGCATTTTTTCAACAGGAATAGATTCACCTGTCAACATTGACTCGTCAATTGAAGTCATACCTTTAATTATTTTGCCATCTACTGGTATTTTTTCTCCTGGTTTGATAACTAAATAGTCTCCTTCTTTTACCTCACTTAAAGGAACCATAGTCTCTTCACCGTTGCGTAATATACGTGCTTCTTTAGCTTGTAAATTCAACAATTTACTTAACGCATTTGTTGTTTGTGTTTTAGCACGTGCTTCTAAATACTTTCCGAAAAGAATTAAAGTAATTAATACAGCACTTGTTTCAAAATATAGGTGTGGCTCATAATTTGTATTAATTAACCACTTAATCGATTCATAAATACTATAAAAGAAGGCTGCGCTTGTACCTAAAGCGACAAGAACATCCATATTTGCTGACCCATTACGAAGGTTTTTATAAGCGCCTACATAAAATTGCCAACCAATAACAAATTGAACAGGCGTTGCTAATACAAATTGGAACCACGGGTTCATAAATATATGTGGTATTTGAATACCAAATAAATGAACGAACATTGTCATTAACAATGGAGCTGCTAAAACAGCTGAAACAACTAATTTAATTAACTGTCGTTTTAATTGTTTTTCTTTTTGGGAACTTTTTTCTGATGCTTCTTTTTTAGGTTGTGCCTCATACCCTAGGTTTTTAATACGTTGTTGAAATTCATCTACAGACGTCATATCAGGGTTGTATTCTACAGTAGCACTTTCTGTGGTTAAATTAACTGTAGCCTTATTTACACCTGAGATTCGATTTAAAACTTTTTCGATTTTATTCGAACAAGCTGCACACGTCATTCCCATTACATCGAGATCCACTTTTTCGGTTAAAACTCCATAACCTGTTTTTTGAATTGTATTTGCAATATCTTCTAATGATGTAACATTGGGGTTATATTCAATTGTAGCTTTCTCTGTAGAAGGATTTACATTAGCGTTAACTTCATCTAATTTATTTAGATTTTTTTCTACTTTATTCGAGCAAGCTGCACATGTCATGCCTGTGATACCTAATGAGGTTTTTTTAATATTTTCACTCAATTATTTCTTTCCTCCTATTTTGAAAATTGTTTTAATACAACCATCAATTCTTTGATACTTTCTTCTCCGTTGCCATTTTTAATACCTTCACTTACACAATTAGATATATGGTCTTCAGTTACTATAAAACCCACTTGTTTTAGGGCTGATTGTATTGCTGTTATTTGTACTAGTACATCTATACAATATCTATCTTCTGCTATCATTGATTGTAAACCGCGCATTTGTCCTTCTAATCTTTTGAGTCTATTGAGCAATGCGTCATTGTTTTTAACAGTAGTAGTGTTCAATTTCACCCCTCCTCATATACCCTAACGGGGTATCTCTTGTTGGAATCTATATTATACCCCTAGTAGGTATAAGTCAATACAAAAGTTTCATATAAAAAATTAATATTTATAGTTTGTTTTAAGAGGTACACTTGTATAAAATGTATGCTAAAACTTATATTAGGAGAGATATATTTGGATAAAAATATACAACTTGAGCTTTACACAAGACCTACATGCTCTGATTGCCAAGAATCAAAAAGGTATTTAAACTCTCAAGAGATTAGTTATAGTCATAAAGATGTAAGTCAAAATTTGGACTTAGAAGAAGAAATGAAAAAAATATCAGGCAACCGAATTGTTCCCTTATTTGTTTTTTATAAAAAAATTTTTTGGGGTAAAAAAAAGTTGTTTAAATATTACGTGGGATTTGAAAATAACAAAAAAGATATATTAAATATATTGGAATAATTAAATAAACAGCCATTATTAAAAAATAATGGCTGTTTATTTAATGATGATGTTGACTGTCTTCTTCTTTCACGATACAAAACAATTTTTCACTATGATTATTGTTAGAAGTTTCAGTCTGTATTGTGACATGTTGAATATTTTGATGATTGAGTTCATGTTCTATACGTTTAAGTAAAAACTCATTTTCAGTAATGGTCATTGTATCTTCTACAACAATATGACAAGATAACGCGTTTAATCCGCTAGTTACTGACCAAACATGAAAGTCATGAATATTTTTAACTTCTTTGAATTTTTTAATAGTTTTAATAATGTCTTTTGTATTTATATTGCTTGGTGCTCCCTCCATTAATACATGAAGACTTGATTTTGTTACATAAAAGCCGCTACGTAGTACTAAAATTGCTACAATCACACTTGCTAAAGGATCCGCCCACCCCCATCTAAAAAATATAATGAGAAGGGCTGCTATAACTGCACCTATAGATCCAAGCATGTCGCTTATTACATGCAAATATGCTCCACGCATATTTAAGTTTTCTTCTACATCGCTCCCGCGCAGCATTATCCAAGCCACAATAATATTAATAAACAAGCCTACCAAGGCGATAATTAACATGCCTGTAGAAGCTACCTCAGGGGGGTTTTTAAATCTCTCAATAGCTTCATAAAAAATATAGATAGCTATTAACATCAAAGTAATACCATTAAGTACAGCTGCTAGTATTTCAAACCTTTTGTAGCCAAAAGTTTTATTTGTATTAGCTTGCTTCGCTCCTAAAGTAAATGCAATTAAAGCAATACCTAAAGAAATAGAATCACTTAACATATGACCAGCATCTGAAATTAACGCAAGACTGTTAGTAAAGAAACCACCTAACCCTTCTACAATCATGTAACTTGTAATAATAATAAAACTAATTAATAAAGTCTTTTTGTTCGCGCCATGTGTATGATTATGATTGTGATCGTTTTCCATTTAATCCCTCCTCTTTTTAATGATGAAAAATATTTTCTATAATTTGAATTTTTGTTTTTATAACTATAGAGTTAAAAAATATAAAATTTCAATTAATGTTTTGTTACTCGAAGAAAATCATACTAACTTATGAATATATGAGCATATATTCATAAGTTAGTATGATTTTTATCCTTTGTCAATATAGAAATGCTTTGTATTTTGTATATTAAATAAAAACCCTACTTTGCTTTGGACAGTAGTGGGATTTTTGCATATGATAAACCACACTTCACTTGCTAAATATTAACTATATTATAATTAACAAGTGATAATTTCTTTTTAGAGAAAATAATGTATTCACGCCTTTAGGCGTGAATACATTATTTTTTTTGAATAGTTTAGAAAAGATAGATTGTTTTTGTTCATTTTTTTTTGATGCTTTTGGAGTAATGATATCTTCTTTTGAATCTATATTATCAGTTTCTATTTTTTTGGTATTACTTAATATATTTTGGCTATTTAAATTCAAAGATTGTTCTTGTTTTAATGCAATTGTTAAATCGTCAATTTGTCGATTCTTTTGTCGAATTTCTGATTCTAAATGCTCTATGTATTTATCGATATAACTGCTATATTGGTTATTTAATGATTCTGTTTTGTTTGTCGATTTTTCATCAAATTTTGTCGATTCTTTTGTCGTTTTTTTATTTAAAATTGTTTTTAGATAATCTATTGTATTATCATCTATTAATGATTTGTTACCTACTTTGTTTACCTTCAAATTTGAAGGTAAACTTTTTAAATGATAATGAATTGTTTGTTTAGAGACATCTAAAAGTTCAGAAACTTCCTTTACAGTTTTCATCAAATAACTGGGTCTCCTTTACTTTTTCATTTTTTGTAAAAACGCTTGACGTTCTTCTTCTGTATACGCAGATGTCTTAGATGTGGTTGGTTCATAAGTGTTATTTTTTAACCATTGTGGCGTCATTTCACGGCTTATATATTGTTTTGGTTTGCCTGTACTTATCATATTAGATTGTCGTTTCGAATGAATACGTTTCTCAGGTTCAAAAGAAAATTCTAACCATTCAATCTTTCGTCCTTTTTTAGCTTTAATTTTATTAATATTGAGATTTTTAAATAAAAAGCCTAATTCTTTAATTATTGGTTTAAATACATACTTATCAATTTCACTCATTCGATAACTTTTCGGAATATCTAAACGTTCTCTGAAATCATTAATTTGAATTTTGAAATATCCTGTATGTTTATATTGCTTTAGTAATCTAAACATATTTTTTGCATAAGTTGATTTTAGTTGTGTCATTTCCTGTAGTTCAAATTTAGTGAAATCAGCAGTAATTGAATTGAGTATATGCTTCAAATCATTATTAACACTAATAGACAGGTATTGTTTTTTTATATCAACTTTATAAGAAGTGAACAATACAAATTTTTCAAATGATTGCTCGTTACGTTCTGTATAAGTTAAATGCAACATTTTATCGTATACATGTTCTAAATCTTTTATAAAACGCGCTTGTGATCGTGAGTAATAATTACTAAGATGTTTTAATTCATCAAAAGGTATTTCTAGTTTACGTGTGTCTTGTTCTTTAAGTTTATTACACAATGTAAAAAACAAATCGACTTCTGTACTTGTAAATTTTCTTAAAGGTACTAAATTCATTTCGTTTCGGTACACAACAGTCTCTCCAGTCATGTTATAATCACTCCTACATATGTTTTTAGTTTTAGGATTAAAGGAAAAGACGTCTAAATTTCTTCCTTTAATCCTTTTTTGTAACAACATAGGGTAGTTTTATGATAAATCCACCCTATAAAATGAATTTAATATTACTATAACATAATATATAACGCAATCCCAAAACGATTAGGTATCTTTGTTACAAAATCTACCCTTTCCTGTTACAAAATCTACCCTTTCCTGTTACAAAACCTACCCTTTAGAGTTCTAAAACCTTACTGCGAGTAAGCTTCAACAACTCTCTAAAAAGGGTTTAAAAAGATTGGTTCTGTTGCAAAGTAAAAAATATAGCTAACCACTAATTTATCATGTCAGTGTTCGCTTAACTTGCTAGCATGATGCTAATTTCGTGGCATGGCGAAAATCCGTAGATCTGAAGAGACCTGCGGTTCTTTTTATATAGAGCGTAAATACATTCAATACCTTTTAAAGTATTCTTTGCTGTATTGATACTTTGATACTTTGTCTTTCTTACTTTAATATGACGGTGATCTTGCTCAATGAGGTTATTCAGATATTTCGATGTACGATGACAGTCAGGTTTAAGTTTAAAAGCTTTAATTACTTTAGCCATTGCTACCTTCGTTGAAGGTGCCTGATCTGTAATTACCTTTTGAGGTTTACCAAATTGTTTAATGAGACGTTTGATAAACGCATATGCTGAATGATTATCTCGTTGCTTACGCAACCAAATATCTAATGTATGTCCCTCTGCATCAATGGCACGATATAAATAGCTCCATTTTCCTTTTATTTTGATGTACGTCTCATCAATACGCCATTTGTAATAAGCTTTTTTATGCTTTTTCTTCCAAATTTGATATAAAATTGGGGCATATTCTTGAACCCAACGGTAGACCGTTGAATGATGAACGTTTACACCACGTTCCCTTAATATTTCAGATATATCACGATAACTCAATGCATATCTTAGATAGTAGCCAACGGCTACAGTGATAACATCCTTGTTAAATTGTTTATATCTGAAATAGTTCATACAGAAGACTCCTTTTTGTTAAAATTATACTATAAATTCAACTTTGCAACAGAACCTGATATAATATAAAAGTCGTCGTTTTACTTCTGTGCTGTAATTAGCATGGAAGGAGGTGACATCATGTTCAGCATCATATTTGTATCTTTAATAGCTCCTATAATAGTAGGGGTTATACTCACGCTATTTTCTTATTGGCTAAATAAGCGTGATAGATAATTAAACGACGACATAGTCAATACACCCAAAAAGAGCCCGATAACTACTGTGAATAGTTATCGGGCTCGGTGTTTATCATGCTTAGCATCATATTTGTTAATTACATTATAACACCATAGTGGATAGGAATGCAAAATTGCATATCTAAAATTATACATTTTTCTTTTTAAAAGCGAAAATAACTAATGCTAAAAAGATAATAATATAAACAATGTTCCCAATATATAGTTCATGTAACTCTAGTTTAGTCATTTTTTTGAATACTTCGTTATCTAATACTTGTGTACTTAAATTTAACATGTTGATAGGATTCCATTTTAACCATTCCCATTGAGCAATTGCCGCAAAGAGTATGCCTGAAATAACAGAAGAAGCAAAGTAGAAGACAATTCCTACAGCAATCGAAACACCTGGTGATTTTAAAAGGCAAGAAATTAATAATGTTAAACTCAATATTAACCACATACCAATATAAGTAGCTAAAGCAGTTAACAAGTGCTCTTGTAACAGTGATAAATTGTCACCAGATTGTTTTAAAATATCCATATCAGAAAATAGCACTAATTTTAAACCTAAGCTTATCAAAGTAGTAACAATAAATAATACTAATGAATAAATAAATAAAGCGCTAAATTTACTTAAAATAATACTCATTCTTGAGTAGTTTCTATAAAGTAAGTTCTTAATTGTACCATAGTGAAATTCCATAGTGATTATGGTTGCTGCTTGAATAATCATTAAGAAGAAGATCCAAGAAAATCCTGTATACCCTTGTTTGAACTGTGATTCTGGCTTAAGTATATCTTCATAATTATTACTTAAAACTGCCATAGCAATCATTAGAATAAATATTATAATTGGGATAATAATGGATGATTTCTTTTTAAATATCTTATAAAGTTCTTGATTAATTAAAGTGCCCATTATGATTGTTCCCCCTTTTGATCAATAATATTAAGTAATATATTTTCTAAATCACTTTCATTTGATTGGTTCAATTCTTCCATAGTAGTCTCTTTAATAATTTTACCTTTATCAATAATTAAAATTGAGTCTGTAACTTTTACAAGTTCACTTAAAATATGACTAGATATTAAAAAAGTTACACCTTGATTTTTAAAGTCTATAATCGTCTCTCTCACATTTTTTACGGCTTTTGGATCTAAGCCGTTCATTGGTTCATCTAAAATAACTAATTTAGGATGATTTAAAAGTGCCAGAGCGATACCTAGCTTTTGTTTCATTCCTAATGAATAAGTTTTTGCTTTACTATGTATAAAATCATTCATTTCTAACTTATCAACAATTTGCTGAATATTACTTGTGTCTTTATCTTCATTAATAAGCTTCATATTTTCAAAACCAGTAAGAAATGGATATAATCCAGGATTTTCAATTAAAGCACCTATATCATTACTTTTATTTAAAGTATGTGATTTTAGAGTTCCAGATTGATAGCTGGATAGACCTAAAATAACCTTCATTAATGTTGTCTTTCCTGCACCATTTCCACCTACTAATCCAATAATATCGCCACTGTTTAGTGTGAAAGATACATCTTTTAGAATTTTTTTACTTTTGATATTTTTACTAATTTCGTTCAAAGTTAATAATTCCATAGTATTCCCCCTTTTTGGTTTTGTGACTTATATATCAATATAATCAAACAAACAATTGTAAATATATAGTATTGTGTGATATTGATACTATTTAAATTATAAAAAGTGTATATATTGTCAAAAAGATTATACTATTAAGGGTACACCCTAATCATACAAAATAAGTTGTTGAAATTATCGCAATTAGAACGTATGATTAGGGTGTATATTAATTATGGAGTGAAGATGAATGATTATAGGTTATGCGAGAGTATCATCGATAGATCAAAATTTAGAAAGACAATTGGATAATTTAAAGACGTTTGGTGTGGAGAAAATCTTTACAGAGAAACAGTCGGGAAAGTCAGTGGAAAATAGACCTGTATTTCAAGAAGCACTCAATTTTGTCAGAATGGGAGATCGATTCGTTGTGGAATCTATTGATCGTTTGGGACGTGATTATGATGAAATTATTGAAACTGTGAGTTATTTAAAAGAGAAAGACGTTCAGTTAATGATTACCAGCTTACCTATGATGAATGAAGTGATTGGCAATCCATTACTGGATAAGTTTATGAAAGATTTAATCGTTCAAATTTTAGCAATGGTTTCAGAACAAGAGAGAAATGAAAGTAAACGTCGACAAGCGCAAGGAATTCAAGTTGCGAAGGAAAAAGGCGTATATAAAGGGCGCCCCTTACTTTATTCACCAAATGCCAAAGACCCACAGAAACGTATTATTTATCATCGCGTGGTGGAAATGTTAGAAGAAGGGAAAGCAATTAGTAAGATTGCGAAAGAAGTTAATATCACAAGACAGACAGTTTATAGAATTAAGCATGATAAGGGATCATCTTGATAAATGGGTCGTCAATGCAAATAAGAGGCTCTCACAGAGTCTCAAAACTCATATTATATTATTGAAATGATCTTTTAATAATTATACAAGAAAAAAGAGAGTGCGAATTCGCACTCTCTTTTTGTGTAGTAATACTATTTAAATTTTTTATCAATAATGAACGTAATTTAGAAATAATATTTATTGGTATTTCAAGAATATATATATAATTATTTACTAAGTCCATTTAAAAAAATTTGAGAGAACTTGTTCATAAGTTTAATTCTTTCATTAATATTTTGTTCATGTGTAAAGGTAACAATTCCATTAACAGCGTTTGCTGCTATTTTACTAACAGCATTAACATCATTAATACACCATTCGCCATTTAAATTACCCTCCTTAAAAATTACATGATAAGCATCTATATATTTGTTTTCTAATTTATTCATTTTTTCATTAATGCTATTAGTTTTATAATATTCAGTGCAAAATTCAATTATTGCGTTTTGAAGTGGATAATAGTATTCGGTTGTTAAAGATAGTTCATTATATAAATAAAATTTTTCTCTATTAGTTTTACATTTGATTTGTTCCTTTTTCCACTGTTCTTGCCATTTAGATTCTTCTATATTTAAAATTTCTAAAAATAGATTTTCTTTTGTTTTAAAGTGATAATAAAGATTCCCTTTACTACTTTCTGATAATTTAACAATTTCTCCAGTAGTAGTGGCATTATATCCATTTTTTATAAATAATTCCTTTGCGACACCTAGTATTTTATCTTTCAAGTTCATCACGCCTTTAATGAGTATTAAGTACTATCAATGATAGCACAAAAATTCAAAGAATAATTGTATAACACAATACAGCCATTTAAATTTCGCAAGATTTTTTGTTGTAATATGTAAAAAAATAGATTATAATCCTTATAGACCGATCGAACGGTCTATAAGGATTGGAGGGAACTTAAATGATTTCATTTTTTACAAAAACTACTGATATGATGACATCAAAAAAAAGATGGACTGCACTAGTAGTATTATCTGTTAGTTTGTTTGTTGTTACAATGGATATGACAATATTAATTATGGCTTTACCGGAATTAGTAAGAGAGTTAGAGCCTTCTGGTACCCAACAGTTATGGATAGTTGATATATACTCTCTTGTTTTAGCTGGCTTTATAATTCCATTGAGTGCCTTTGCTGATAAATGGGGAAGAAAAAAAGCATTATTAACTGGATTTGCTTTATTTGGCCTCGTTTCATTAGCTATATTTTTCGCAGAAAGTGCAGAGTTCGTAATAGCTATTCGATTTTTACTTGGTATTGCAGGTGCTTTAATAATGCCAACTACTCTTTCAATGATAAGAGTAATTTTTGAAAACCCTAAAGAAAGGGCCACTGCATTAGCTGTATGGTCAATCGTTTCATCGATAGGTGCTGTTTTTGGACCAATTATCGGAGGAGCTTTACTTGAGCAATTTTCATGGCACTCGGCATTTTTAATTAATGTACCGTTTGTGATAATAGCAATTGTAGCAGGTTTATTTTTATTACCAGAGTCTAAGTTATCAAAAGAAAAGTCTCACTCGTGGGATATTCCTTCTACAATTTTATCAATTGCAGGCATGATTGGACTGGTATGGAGTATCAAAGAATTTTCAAAAGAAGGACTAGCAGATATTATTCCATGGGTTGTAATAGTATTAGCAATTACCATGATAGTGATATTTGTTAAACGTAATTTATCAAGTTCTGATCCAATGTTAGACGTAAGACTTTTTAAAAAGAGATCATTTTCAGCTGGTACAATTGCTGCATTTATGACAATGTTTGCAATGACATCTGTTTTGTTATTAGCTTCACAATGGTTACAGGTTGTGGAAGAACTTTCTCCTTTTAAAGCTGGCTTATACCTATTACCTATGGCAATAGGAGATATGGTGTTTGCACCAATTGCACCCGGATTAGCGGCGCGATTTGGACCGAAAATAGTGTTACCTTCCGGAATTGGAATTGCAGCCATTGGCATGTTTATTATGTATTTCTTTGGTCATCCATTATCATATTCTACAATGGCTTTAGCATTAATTTTAGTTGGAGCTGGTACGGCTTCACTAGCAGTTGCATCTGCTCTAATAATGTTAGAAACACCTACATCAAAAGCAGGTAATGCAGCTGCTGTTGAAGAGTCTATGTATGACCTTGGAAATGTTTTTGGTGTAGCAGTACTTGGTAGCCTATCTTCTATGCTTTATCGTGTATTTTTAGATATTTCATCTTTTTCATCAAAAGGTATAGTTGGAGATTTAGCTCATGTAGCTGAAGAATCTGTAGTGGGCGCTGTCGAAGTAGCTAAAGCTACGGGGATAAAACAGCTTGCAAACGAGGCTGTAACATCATTTAATGATGCTTTTGTAGCAACTGCTTTAGTAGGTGGGATTATCATGATTATCATTTCAATAGTTGTCTATTTGTTAATTCCCAAATCACTTGATATAACTAAACAAAAATAGTACTAAACATATATTTTTAGATATTGTAGATTAGTTTATTTTTAAAATTAGTAATAGTTAAAAAGTAGAACCATTAATTTTAAATGGTTCTACTTTTTTATTATTAAGTAAAATTATAAAAGACAATTTCTTAAATTAATAATATGATATACCTATATCTAATAATTTATTAGTATTAATAAACCTTGAAAGGATGATTAACTGATGAATAGAGCAGATATTTTTAAAATATTTGATGTAGAACTTAATATAACTATATTTTTAGGAGCACTAGTAGCAACTTTCATCTATTTTATAAGTTACATGAACAATGTAAATGAATTAATTACATTATGCTTAACATTAGCTTTTCCTGCATATTTATTAAAAATTAGCAGATCGTTCGAGGTTATTTTATTAGAGGAAAAAATAAAAAATAGTAAAATCAAAATCTGTGACAAAGATAGAATTGAACGAGAGATACTGGTGAAAAAGAACCTAATAGATGAACTATTGTTTCCTAATAGAGTTATTAAAAAATATACACTGACAATTTTAATTTACAGTATAGGTATTATTATTCTTTTACTACTTTGTAATATGTTAAGTTATGGAATTGGTGAAAATGTCAATTTTATCTGGAGATTACTAGCTTGTTATGTAACGAGTGTCACAGTGATTATAGTTGCCTTGATTATAATGATAATGATATTTGATCTTATAATTGGATTACTATTAAATTTTCAAATATTTTTAAAAAATAAAAAGTATGATGACTTTTTATAATTATTCGATTTATATAATGAAAAATTAAATGATTAAACATAGAAACCTCAAAACAAACCATATTTAATAGAGTTTATGGCGCCTTATACAAATAAAGGCTATGCTGTTAAAGAATTATGTAGCTATCTTCAGATTAATATGGATGATGTTTATACTATTGGCGATAGAAAATTGATTTACCTATGTTTAATACCCTAGATAATTCTTCTGATAATTTAGTTTTTGTTAGAGTTTAACATAACTGATGATTATAGGTAGTTAAAATGTATATCTTATACATAATCAATAAAAGTTGAATTTAATGTATTTGACATAGAGGAATTTTTTTACATTTCTTTTTCGTTAACTCAGCATATCTTGTAGTTCACTATATTGGAAAGTATTTATTATAAAATATTTCTATGTTTTTGCTAAGTCTTGTCTTTCTATATTTTCGAGTACTAATAAAAAAACTTTCTCACTAATATTTAATGTTTTAAAGATCACTTTACTTTCCTCTTTAATCGACAGTATTATATTATGTTCTATATCTTGAAACAACATTTACTATCTCTTATTTATCTAGATGACGATATAAAGTTGCTCTACTTATGTTTGTTTTTTCTTTTATTTCATCTAGAGTGTAATTTTTGCTCATATACATTTCTATAGCATCTCTAAGATTTTTATCATCTCGTTTGGGTCTGCCTAACTTTTTTCCTTCTTTTGTATAATTTTCTAATCCAACGCGTGTCCTAAATTTAACAACATCACTTTGAAAGTCTGTAATATCATGTAGTATTTCTAAAAATTCTCCTTGAATATTTTTATAAATATATCGGTTTAAATTAATTACATATAAAGATATATCCTTCTGTGAAAGATAATCTAATATATCTACTAATTGTTTCGTAGAATCTGCAAGTATACATAAATCTGTAATATATACTGCATCCCCCGAGACCAACTTCTTTTTTAAAAGAAGGTCTAATTCATTTCTTTTTTTATTATTAGCATGACTTTCCTCAACTATTTTTTTTGTATAGGTTTCTATTTTCTTTTTTTGTTCGTTTAAATCATCGTTTATTGTAACAGGTCTGATATAACCGTATTTCATTTACTTGCACCACCCTATAGCTAAAGTATAACAGGAAAGTTTCATTAAAGGGTACACATATGAAACTTTTCTGTTATACTTTACAATATAATTAAATAAAAAGGAGAGTAAGTTATGGTTGAAAAATTAAAACATGAATGGTTTAACCAGCCAGGTAAAAATATACTTGCCGGTATCGTGGTTGCCTTAGCTTTAATCCCTGAAGCTATCGCATTTTCAATTATTGCTGGCGTAGATCCAATGGTTGGTTTGTATGCTTCATTTATCATCGCTGTTGTTACTGCTATTGTTGGTGGTAGACCTGCAATGATATCAGGTGCAACAGGGGCTGTTGCCTTATTAGTTACACCACTTGTGAAAGATTATGGTGTAGAATATCTTTTAGCTGCCACGATATTAATGGGAGTAATTCAATTAGTTTTAGGCCTTCTCAAAGTGGGGCGTTTAATGAAATTTATACCTCATTCCGTCATGATAGGTTTTGTAAATGCATTAGGTATTATGATTTTCATGTCCCAAATAGAACATATCTTCGGTATTTCAATCTCAACTTATATATATGTAATTGTAACATTACTCATTGTATATATAATCCCTAAATTTTTCAAAGCAATACCTGCACCATTAATAGCTATCATCGTATTGACTGCTCTTTATATGTATACAGGTTCTGACGTGAGAACTGTTGGTGATTTAGGAAATATTAAGCAAGCTTTACCGCACTTTTTAATTCCTAATGTTCCCTTTAATTTAGAAACACTTCAAATCATTTTTCCATACTCGCTATCTATGGCTATTGTAGGTCTAGTAGAAAGTTTACTTACTGCTAAAATTGTAGATGATGCAACAGACACTTATAGTAGTAAAAACAGAGAATCTCGTGGCCAAGGCATTGCTAATATGATTACAGGATTATTCGGTGGTATGGGAGGTTGTGCCATGATTGGACAATCTGTAATCAATGTCAAATCAGGTGCAAACAGTAGATTATCTACTTTTTCTGCTGGTGTTGTCTTAATATTCATGATTATTGTTCTTGGAGGACTTGTTGTTCAAATTCCAATGCCAATTTTAGCAGGTATTATGGTTATGGTTTCGATTGGTACATTTGATTGGAATTCTTTTAAATATATTCAAAAAGCACCAAAAACAGATGCAGTTGTTATGATACTTACAGTGATAATTGTACTGATGACACATAACTTAGCTCTCGGCGTGGTCGTAGGTGTTATTTTCAGTGCTTTATTCTTTGCTACTAAAATATCAAAAGTAGAAGTAACATCTGAGAAGTTTGGTAAAACTAACCGTTTATCTTTTAAAGGTCAAATCTTTTTTGTTTCTATTGACTCTATGATGGATCAAATTAGCTTTAATATTGAAAATAGTATTATAGAATTAAACTTTAATAATGCTCATTTATGGGATGATTCAGCAGTAGATGCTATTGATACAATGGTAAGGAAGTTCGAAGAAAAAAATAACATTGTTCATGTAGAAAAACTAAATTCAGATAGTCGTAAAATAGTCTCAGAATTAAGCAAACTAAATGAAAATCATTTAAACTAAGGAGTGTTGTTTATGTATAAATCAATTTTATTAGCAGCCGATGGGTCAGAAAATAGTTTACGTTCAGCACAGGAAGTTTTGAACTTTATAGATGAAAATACTATAGTTACTTTAATTACAGTTGTAAATGTTGAAGAATCGAAAACAGATGTTTTACATGGTAAACAAGGACATAGTTTAACAAATGAAAGAGAAGACAAATTATCCAGTATAACTGAACTATTTGTAGAACATAATGTAAATTATGAAGTAAAAATTGCACATGGTCTTCCTGCAGAAACAGTGGTTTCAGTTGCTAATAGTGGTAAATATCAAGCAATTGTTTTAGGGTCTCGTGGTCTAAATAGTTTACAAGAAATGGTATTGGGTAGCGTCAGTCACAAAGTGGCTAAACGTTCAAAAATTCCCGTTATCATTGTAAAATAGTCTGTCTAACTCAATCCATAAAAGGATTGAGTTTTATTTTGAGACGACTAAGGGTACCTTAGTAATTTAATAAAGTCTATTTTACAATATAAAAAAACAATACACAGTAATGTGTATTGTTAATTATTTCAGTATATAAACTTTAACGTAATCATAATTTCAAATAACATTTTAAGATATTTATTTTTGTTCACATAATTACTGATTATCAGAAGTACCGTCAATATAAAAGGTGCATCAAGGGTTTATAAACTCTTGATGCACCTTTTATATTTATTTTTAATTACCAAACAGTCTACTCCAAAGACTTTTTTTAGAATGATTTTCGATTCTTATATCCTTTTTCTGTTCATCATCTATTTTATCGCTTTGTTTCGATTCACTATCTTCTTGTTTATCCTCGTGTTTATCTTTACTTTCATCACTAAACTGAGAAACTATTTTTTCTTTTTGATTATCTGAGTTACTATTTATAGAATCCATATTGTCCATTGTTTCTTGAACTTCAATGTCCTGTCTCTTGTTAGCAGAATAATTAAGTTGCCTTTCTTCTTCTAATTCAGACTCCAACCTTTGTATTTTTTTATTACTTTCTAATGCTAATACTTGTTGATTTTCAAGTAATTTCGACCTTTCTTGTAATTCTTTTCTATAAAATTCTATTGTCGTTTCATGACGTTTTTCTTGCTTTTCAAGTTGCTTATTTAAAGTATCTATTTGCTTTTCAAGTAGTTCAATTATTTGAACGTCATATTTAGATTCATTGTTTTTATTATCTGTTTTAACTTTTTCTGAGTTTATATTAGTACTTTCAAATCCATATTTCTTTTTATTTTTGATTATTCTTTGAATGATCTTTTCTACATCAACATCATTTTTAATGAATGAAGTATTATCCTTTTTTATTGTTTCTATATTCAATCTTTTTATATTATTAAACACAGTCTGTTTACTAACTTCCAATTCTTCACTTATTTCTTTAACACTTTTCATATCTTCAACCCTTTATAAATACTTTATCAACCCTTTATAAACAAATTCTATCACAAATACTTTTATAAAGGCATTTTAATTAGATTCAAAAAACCCTTTATAAACACTTGATAACGATGTTGTCAAATGTTTATAAAGGGTTTTTAAGTGAAATTATAATATCTTTTATATGTTCTTCTTTAATGATATAATGTTCATAATACGTTTTAGTCCCAACTACTGGTAATAGTTGGGACTTGGTAATAAAACGTTACAATACGTTAGCTATTTAATTTGATAT
>NZ_CP119329.1 GCF_022815905.2 Staphylococcus sp. NRL 16/872
ATGCCCAATTTTGAAAAATACAATTTATCACAAGTAAAAACTGAAAGGTTTTATCAACTACCTAAATATTTATTCGAAGATGCATATTTTAAAAAAATGTCGGCGGAAGCCAAAATTATGTATGCGTTATTAAAAGATCGCTTTGAATTATCCATCCAAAATGAATGGGTAGATAAAAATAATAACATTTACTTTATTTTCAGTAATAAACATTTGTGCGAATACTTAGGTTATGCAGAACAAAAAATTATAAAATTAAAAAAAGAGTTAATAAGTTTTAATTTACTAACTCAAGAACGTGTTGGCCTTAATAAACCAAATAGATTATACCTATTAAAACCTAATTATGACATTAAAGCCAGTCATAGCAAGGAACTTCCAAATTCACAGTTCCAGAACAATGAATTTGGAAGTTCTAGAACTGTGAATTTAAGTGGTCAAGAACTTCCAAATTCACAGTCTAATGATACTGATTATAATGATCCTGATTATATTAAGACTGATTATAATGATACGTATGATTTGAATGATAATAAACTAACTTTTCCTAGTAATCACACAAATCATTCGAATCACTATAATCCAAACTTTAATGATGAAGCTTTAAAATTTCAATTATTAGAAGAACTACCACAAAGTATTCAAAATTATCTAAGTAACTTTTCTGTAGCTGAAATTAAAATTATCAAAACTGTATTATTAAAAGCTAAAACATCTTTCAACAATACGATTGATAGCTACTACTTGTTAGAAGATATGGAAATAGAAATACTTCATGTTCTTAAACGTTTCAAAGCTATGCTTATTCAAAAAAATGAAACCGTTGAATCAATGCAAGGATACTTAATGAAATCTCTTAAGTCTGAATTCGCTGAAATGCATACGCTTAATAAACGACGTGATCATTTACCAATCACTTCTTTATTTAATCAATAATGATTTAATTAGAGAGCATCTTTAAATAGATGTTCTCTTTTTTTATTAACAGGTGGTTGCTAAGGCAACCACCTAGATCAAACGAAAGTAAGGGAGGGGACAACAAAATAACATCAACACAATGTCACAACATAGCATACTGCTATTAAAAAAAAGAGGAACACTTATGCGTAATAAGAAAAAGATAAATTAAGTTAGTGTGATAATTTAATCAATTGATAAAAATTATAATGGAGGGTGAATTTATGAATGATATTACTATCATAGGAGCTTCACAGAATAATTTAAAAAATATAGATATAACTATACCTAAACATTTGATTACAGTATTTACAGGACGTTCTGGTTCAGGTAAGTCATCACTGGTTTTCAATACAATAGCTGCTGAATCTGAACAACTTTTAAATGAAAGTTATTCTAGCTATATTCAATTTTATTTAAACCAGCAACCTAAAAAAGGTATTACTACTCTATCACCATTTTCGTTTTGCCACTTACATTCAGCTTTTTTAGTAGGACTACTAGAACCAGCAACTAATAATATTGCTGAAAATAAGGCTATAATCTTTTTCATAATTATCTCCATTAAAACATAGAAGCTCAATATAGATTTAAATAATCACTTTAAAAATTCAATTAATTGCAGGATAATAGAGAAAAAATGATAATGAGGAGCAAATGAAAATGGGTGAGGTAGTTCTTGCAATAATCGTACTTTTAATTTTTATATCTTGTATAGCATGATCAAAAATAAAATCAAAGATATGTTTAGAGAAGATGGAAAAAAAGAAACTTATAAAGAGTATCAAAATCATCAAGAAAAACACATTGAAAAACCATCAATTGATGGCACTATTGCAGTAGATAAAATGATTGTACATGCATTAAAATATCATAGTACATTAGATTTTGGAGAACGTCAATTAACGACATCAACAGGTAAAAATGCTAGTGATGTTTTTGATGATATTGCTAGATTAATTCGAAATTCAAGTACATTGGCTGATAGATTAATTGATAATGAAAGTAAATTAATCGAGGGTAATTCTTCTGCTACAGTAGATATTTTTGAAGCAACAATGTCAAATTATAACGTAAAATTAAATTTACTTGGATGGTACATAGAAATGAGCTTAAGAGAATTACAAACATTATCATCAGTTGATGATTTGAGAGGTAAAATTGATGATAGTTTTATTTTAGGAAACGAAGTCTTTTATTCATATTAATAAATAAATGAAAACTAAAAAAGAGTTGACTGATTTGATAGTTGAGAGAAGCAGTGTGAAAGATAGAAAACAACATTATTTTCTAACATTGCTATTTTGTTGATCTAATTGTTTAGTTAGATTCTCAATATATTTTTCATCGTTTTTAACTCTAGTTTCAAAGATTTCTATTTGCTTTTCTAATTCGTTTACTTTTGTTTTTAATGTCTCAGAACTATTTGAATTATTATATATACTTTTCTACTTTTGCAGTATTTTCATCAAACAATTCTTTTTTTACTGCTTTTTTATTTTGGGTTGTACTTTCTTTCTTAGTAATTTTTTCTATAATTTTCAAACAATCATTATCATTAATATAATTAATTCCATTTTTTTCAAAAGATATATTTAAACTTTTAGCATTATTAACAATAGTTTGTTTAGTTACACCTAATTCATCGGCAACCATTTTAATAGTTTTCATAACACCCACCCTTATGTACCTAATTAGGTTATGTTGCAAAGTAAAAAATATAGCTAACCACTAATATATCATGTCAGTGTTCGCTTAACTTGCTAGCATGATGCTAATTTCGTGGCATGGGGAAAATCCGTAGATCTGAAGAGACCTGCGGTTCTTTTTATATAGAGCGCAAATACATTCAATACCTTTTAAAGTATTCTTTGCCGTATTGATACTTTGATATCTTGTCTTTCTTACTTTAATATGACGGTGATCTTGCTCAATGAGGTTATTCAGATATTTCGATGTACAATGACAGTCAGGTTTAAGTTTAAAAGCTTTAATTACTTTAGCCATTGCTACCTTCGTTGAAGGTGCCTGATCTGTAACTACCTTTTGAGGTTTACCAAATTGTTTAATGAGGCGTTTGATAAACGCATATGCTGAATGATTATCTCGTTGCTTACGCAACCAAATATCTAATGTATGTCCCTCTGCATCAATGCACGATATAAATAGCTCCATTTTCCTTTTATTTTGATGTACGTCTCATCAATACGCCATTTTTAATAAGCTTTTTTATGCTTTTTCTTCCAAATTTGATATAAAATTGGGGCATATTCTTGAACCCAACGGTAGACCGTTGAATGATGAACGTTTACACCACGTTCCCTTAATATTTCAGATATATCACGATAACTCAATACATATCTTAGATAGTAGTCAACGGCTACAGTGATAACATCCTTGTTAAATTGTTTATATCTGAAATAATTCATACAGAAGACTCCTTTTTGTTAAAATTATACTGTAAATTCAACTTTGCAACAGAACCAGAAAAGCACTATTAAAAGAACAACAACAAGCATTTAGACAACAATTAGTACTAGATTGGGAAGATTAGAAAGTTTACAAAAGATACTATGGAAGATATACTGAAATTAACAAACAGACAGATACATCATTAGATGTGAAAACCCTAGCATGCCGACCAAAGCCTATGCTGGGGTTTCTTTTTTATCGTTTATGTTCTTTGTTCAATAAGTAAAGAACACGACCAACAATAATTGGACATACGATATATTTCATAACAAACAGAACGACAACCATTAGATGTGGCACCTCCTTTCTACACAGGAAGTGCTTTTTTAGTATAGCAAAATTCTAGAATTTAAAACGATACTTTGAATAAAGATACAAGATGCTAACTAATGAAAACGACTGAAAACGCATCAGATCAATGATGTATAAAACCTGCATAAACGATAATCATAAGAAAAGGAGATGTTAACTAACAATTAGTTATAAATATCCATATTTCATTGAACATTGTACATCAGTTGAAATGATTGTATAAGCTATACCTACTGCATTACCTCTTAAACCTGATTTAATTATTTTATTAAAAGCTTTTTGTTTTTGTCCCTGTTCCCAATAATCAATTACAGCCGTAATTACTGCGGGAGGTATAGATGAACCTATTTGATTAGCAAGTTCTTTTGCATTGCATTCCCATCTCCCATTATAATTATCTCCTACTGCACGAGTAGAAGTTCCAGATTGCTGTTGTTCTTTTGCTTTGGCTCTTGCTTTTGTTATATCACTTTCAAGTTGCTTATATTCTTGAGGAATAGTTCCATATCTTTTTTGAACTTTATTATAATCAATACCTAAGGGATTATTGTTTTCATCATAAGTTACTGCTTCCTTATACATGAAGTTTACCTCTTCATTTACCTCTTCAAAGGTAGGAATTTCATTGCTTTTTTGAGAATTTTCAGATGCATCTACAAGGTTAATAAATGAAAACGATATTACTGATAAAATTAAAGTACATACTAATAATAATTTAAAAGACATTTTTCTAATCAAGTAAATTACGCTCCTTTTATTTTTTTTTATATAAATAATCACCAATAAATTCTACTAAAAAATGAATAATTGTCCCTAAAATAATAGCTGAAAAACAAAGTAAGATAATACTATATTTGTCGCTTAATGAAAATAAGAAATACAATAAAATCAAAACTGCAACTAATGTTATTTTAAAAGTTTTTTTAAAAGTTCCTTTATTTATTTTCACCATCTCCTTTTCAAATTTAAATTAACATAAAATAATATTTGTATGAATGAAATTTTTAATTGTTAATATTATGTAGCTTTAATGGCTAGCAATTAGCCACTTATTTTTTCGTAGAAAAATCCTAAGGGGCTTGGGGATATTCCCCAACAAGCAGGCGTCGATACCACGTGAGTGGCTAGCGACGAAACTGTTGGGCAAAACCATAAACCCAACCGTAAGGAGCCGAAACAAATTAGTTTTCGTGTGAGCGAATCCGAATATTTAAAGTTAAAGCAGTCGGCTGAAACTTTAAATATGAGTGTGCCTGCTTTCGTTAAGAAAAAGGCACAAGGCAGTCGATTGGTCGCACCTAAATTTGATAAAAAAACGCGACAATCGATTGCCAAAGATTTAAGTCGATTAGGGGCGAATGCCAATCAAATTGCGAAATATTGTCATCAACATCAATATGACGCTCCGAATTATAGCGCATTAGAACGTAACATCAATGAATTACGTGAAAGGTTGGATGACATATGGCAACAACTAAATTAAGTGCAACGAAATCAACGTCACGTGCCATCAATTACGCTGAAAAACGAGCTGAAGAAAAAAGTGGCTTAAATTGCGACATAGACTATGCCAAAAGTAGTTTTAAAGCCACACGTGAACTCTATGGTAAAATAGGGAGCAATGAAGGCCATGTCATTATTCAATCATTCAAACCAGGCGAAGTAACCCCAGAACAATGTAATCAATTAGGCTTAGCATTAGCTGAAAAATTTGCACCTAATCATCAAGTCGCTGTCTATACACACAACGATACGGATCATGTACACAATCATATTGTGATTAATTCAATTGACCTTGAGACAGGGAAGAAATTTAACAACAATAAGCAAGCCTTACGTGATTTAAGAGACTTTAATGACGACATATGTCGTGAACATGGCTTAAGCGTGCCAGAAAAAGATACAGCACGCTTACGTTATACACAAACAGAAAAAGCGATTGCTGACCCTAATACAAAATCAACCGCCCAATATTCATGGAAAGATGAGATACGTGAAGCAATCGACCAATCAACAGCCACAAATATGGACGAATTCAAAGACCATTTAAGTCAATATGGCATTGAAATTGCACGAGTTACACCTAAGAGCATTACCTATCGACATCTAGCTGAAGATAAAAAAGTCCGTGGCCGTCGATTAGGTGAAGATTATAACAAAGGGGGTATAGAAGATGGCTTTGAAAGAAAAATACAACGACAACAGCAAGAACGAGAAGATGACAACGACATCCAGCCAAAACGACCAACTTCAAACCGTGATGAACCAGCTCAACGAGATACAGGCGTCACTCAATCAGATTGGGATAAATTCGCCCAAGACACAAATGAGCTTGAGCGTCGCAGACAAGCTGCAGAGTCAGCAAGACTTGCTGATGAAAAGGCTCGAAGAGATCGAGAAGAGAGAGAACGAGCGAAACAAGCGTCACGAACAATTATTGACAACGATAGAGACCACGGCCTTGAACTTTAATCAAGCCACAGAAAAAACACAAAAAAGATTTATTAGCGTTGCAAAACACTATGTGGAACGTATTAATAACAATAATTTAAAACAAGATTTTCAATCAGCAATCCAACAAGAATTAGAAGATGTGAAATCACAAACACAAAATCTAGTTAAACAGTTTCAAAATCATCAATCAGACCTACAAAAAGCACATGATGACTATAAAAAATGTTTGATGAGCGCATCGAAACGAATGAAACAGCAATAAAACAATATGATCAAGCATTCAATCGTTTAACTAAAGGGTTTACAGCCATGTTTTTCATCGTCGCCTTAGTAATGATTACTTTTGTAGTCTTAAGTCCATTAGGTGATTTATTAGGCGTACAACATTTTTATGACTGGATTAATCACGTTTTAAAAACAGGTCATTCAGCATGGCGATATCTAATCGTGATGTTTTATTTTGTCCCTTACATCTTATTTAGTTTACTCATATATGCCATTTTAAAAGCGTATGAGCGACTTTAACCTTAATCAGTATTAAAAAAATAACTTATCATGAAAAAACGCTGTATATGGTTTAAATTAGTTTAGAAATAGAATTAAACATTTTTTATAAAAGGAGATCTGAAATGCTTATATTTTTGTTTATATTAATGAGTGGACTTTTAAGTTATTACTTGATTAATCGTTCAAACAAAAAGAAATAACGCTATTATGCCGAGAAAATTTATTGTGCATTGAGAAGCCCCCTTAACTAAACTGATTCGACGAATGTCTGGATAGCGTGAGCTATTAACCCGACGAGTCGACAGTTTTGGGGTTTGTTAAGGGGGCAGAGGCTCAATGTCAATAAAGCAATTGGAATAATGCAATAAGTAAATGATTTTTATTAATCAAAACCAACCATTTTTTATGGTTGGTTTCCTTTTTGTTTTTTGAATTTTGAGGGGCAAATTGCCCCGAACTTTTTAATATCTTTTTAGGCACCTTTTGAGTCCTAGAGGGACAATGGATTTGGGATGTTAAAAGGGAGATTTTTAAATTCTGTCACTTATAATCTTTTTCATCTATTATGTATAAAGATATTACAATCAATTTATTTATTCAAAATTTGATAAACTTTATAAAACAATGGATGTATAGGCTTAATAAAATCTCCAATATATTCTTCAATATGTGCACCAAATCCCTTTTTAAACTGTTGTACTCCATAATCATCAGCATCTTTACTAAAGTCTCCTGTAATTCCATAAAAATTATATCTTGGAATCTGATGATCTAGTGCAAATTGAATCATGTCCCATTGTAATGCGTATGCTCCTTTGAATTGGTAAAAATTAGGGTTTGAACCGCTCGAAAGATAGTAAACTTCATCTTTATTATATATATATAAAGCAGCTGCTAAATCTAAAATATTACCTTCACTATCAATTAAACTTTGTGCTTCTTGAACTTTCTTTTTATTACTTTGAAGTTTTTGTTCTAATTGTTTATGTTGAGATTTACTCTTCTTAGAATTCGGGTTTTCTTTGAGCTTATCTTTTATCATTTCCATTGATTTATTTAATTTTACCTTTGTAATTTCAAGCTGTTTTAAATAATTCTGTAAGTTAATATAAGATAACTTAATCATTGAATTTTGTGGATACATTACTTGAGCTTCTTTAAAAAATTTATAAGGGTTCTCTCTATATTTAAAATTATGTCTTTCTTCAGCCATTTTAAACAAACGATAAAACCGTTGTGTTTCAGATATATCTAATGTAATTGTTTCAACTCCCATTTCTAAGGATTTCTTGATATTACGTCGTGTTTGATATTCCATATCTTTCCATATAGTATCTTTACTTTTATCTTTTAAATTCAATACAGACAACCAACGAATCTGACTTTTTTGAGAATAACCGACTGTATATCCTTGATGTTTATATCCTAATTTTGAAAGTTGATATATTAAATTTGTATTATTAAAGGAGTGTAATATTTCCCCGTCTGTATTTCTAATGTTTTCTAAAATATACGGATCCAATGATGCAAATAATGTTCTGTGTTTTTTCAAATATTTAGTTAATCCTTTAAAAAAACAATCAACAAGTATTTTATTATTATAGTCAAGAACCGGCCCCTTATGAGAATAAAAATATTTAAATATTTTTAACGCTCTTGCTTCAGATAGTAAACAAGCACCTATGACCTCATCATTATCTTTAACTCCAACCAAATGAACATCATTATTTTTATTTTTACGAAATCGATATTGATCTATAGATTGCGTAAAATGTACTGGTCTACTATTGATAAAATCTTCATATTCTTTTTCTGTCAAAGTTGTAAAATGCATATAACTGTCCTCCTAACTCATGTAACTTTACTATAACAATCGAAAAGTATTTTTCAATTATAGTATTGATATAAATTATTTTTAATATTTTCCTAAAGGGCAAATTGCCCGGAACTTTTTAATATCTTTTTATAAATCTTTTTAAAACCTTTTTAGGCACCTGTTGTGCCTTAGAGCGACAACGGATTTGAAATGTTAAAGGCATAGTTTTGCCACATAAAAGGCATAGTTTTTATATTGTCATGCCTTTTATAAAGGAGCATTTTATATGAGTGGAGAAACCGTTATTTATAAAAATGAAATGAATTTAGTCCCATTAAGACGATTTACCGCTACTGAAATTAATTGGTTCTGTTGCAAAGTAAAAAATATAGCTAACCACTAATATATCATGTCAGTGTTCACTTAACTTGCTAGCATGATGCTAATTTCGTGGCATGGGGAAAATCCGTAGATCTGAAGAGACCTGCGGTTCTTTTTATATAGAGCGTAAATACATTCAATACCTTTTAAAGTATTCTTTGCCGTATTGATACTTTGATATCTTGTCTTTCTTACTTTAATATGACGGTGATCTTGCTCAATGAGGTTATTCAGATATTTCGATGTACAATGACAGTCAGGTTTAAGTTTAAAAGCTTTAATTACTTTAGCCATTGCTACCTTCGTTGAAGGTGCCTGATCTGTAACTACCTTTTGAGGTTTACCAAATTGTTTAATGAGGCGTTTGATAAACGCATATGCTGAATGATTATCTCGTTGCTTACGCAACCAAATATCTAATGTATGTCCCTCTGCATCAATGGCACGATATAAATAGCTCCATTTTCCTTTTATTTTGATGTACGTCTCATCAATACGCCATTTGTAATAAGCTTTTTATGCTTTTTCTTCCAAATTTGTTATAAAATTGGGGCATATTCTTGAACCCAACGGTAGACCGTTGAATGATGAACGTTTACACCACGTTCCCTTAATATTTCAGATATATAACGATAACTCAATGCATATCTTAGATAGTAGCCAACGGCTACAGTGATAACATCCTTGTTAAATTGTTTATATCTGAAATAGTTCATACAGAAGACTCCTTTTTGTTAAAATTATACTATAAATTCAACTTTGCAACAGAACCAAAAAGAAGTTACTTCAACTATTTTTTGAAATTGTGATTTATACACATTTTAAGCTCCTGAGCCTTCAAATCCAATATTAACTGATTGAACTTTACCGTTCTTTTGTACAAATGTTACTGGCATATGATAATTACCATTTTGACCGCCAACTAATTTATATGCATCAGTATTAGGATTTTTATGACCGTGAACATCTGCTTATTCTACTAAATCTTTATCATATACAGATTTTAATTGTTTAATAGTTACGTTATTCACTTTAATTTGGACAGATGTTGCAGTCTTTTTCCCGGATTTCACTGAGAAGAATGATTGATCGTACTTACTGAAATTATTCAATTTACTGCTAGTACCTGATTGAGGAACAATTTTCGTTCCATTAAAAGTAACATTTCCATACTTAACAGCATTTTTAAATGTCTTGTTTAATAAAAATGACCCATCATTATTAACGTAGCTACTATAAGTATAATATGGTGTAGTAGCTGCATGTGCTTGATTATGATGTGGTTGTTCTACTGAGGCTCCGACTCCGAATACTGTTCCCATGGCTAAAGTTGCACTAACAATTGCTTTGGCAGTTCTATTCATATGAATCTTCCTCTCATCTTTAATCGAATCGCCTTACATTTGATATGTTACGATTCGATTACAATATTACAACAATATTACTTAAAATGCAATTTTACATTAATTATAAATATTTTCAGTTTGTTAATAACTATTATTGCAATCTAGGATAAACGCTAATAAACTAAATATCTTCATACACAAAATAAAGCTATCCCATAGTATTTATAGAATAGCTTTTAAAATTTCAAATAGTTAAGTAGTTGCAAAGGGCAATATTACTCCCCTGGTATAAATACTTTAGCTTCACTATCTTCAGGATAATAATAACCATTTGGTATAGCTTGTAATTCAATTAAGGCATTAAATGGTGCTTTAACGTACACACTTTTACTACCTTCTGAATCTTTATAAGTTGAATTATCATGTGTTTCAGATAGTGGTTCAGCACCTGCACGTCTAGCATCTTCTAGTACATCTTCAATACCATCCACCATTAATGAGATATGATTAAATCCTAAATCCTCTAACTTAAGTGGATCTTTTTGATTATTACTTTCTACTTCGAACATTTCAATATTTGGACCATTTCCAATGATGATCATTCTTTGACGTACAATTCTAGCACCTTTCGATAAACCTAACATACGTTCAACTTCTGCGCCCTCTCTCGGTTCGTCTTCGTAAGTTAATGCATCGTATGCAATTTTTGCGCCGAATGCTTCTTTTAAAAATGTTGTTGCTGCTTCAATATCTAGTACTGTTAAACCAATATGATTGATACCTTTAATATGACTCATAAACATCTTCCTTTCTTTTTCAATATTTATTTACCCTAAATGGTTCTGTTGCAAAGTTGAATTTATAGTATAATTTTAACAAAAAGGAGTCTTCTGTATGAACTATTTCAGATATAAACAATTTAACAAGGATGTTATCACTGTAGCCGTTGGCTACTATCTAAGATATGCATTGAGTTATCGTTATATATCTGAAATATTAAGGGAACGTGGTGTAAACGTTCATCATTCAACGGTCTACCGTTGGGTTCAAGAATATGCCCCAATTTTATAACAAATTTGGAAGAAAAAGCATAAAAAGCTTATTACAAATGGCGTATTGATGAGACGTACATCAAAATAAAAGGAAAATGGAGCTATTTATATCGTGCCATTGATGCAGAGGGACATACATTAGATATTTGGTTGCGTAAGCAACGAGATAATCATTCAGCATATGCGTTTATCAAACGCCTCATTAAACAATTTGGTAAACCTCAAAAGGTAGTTACAGATCAGGCACCTTCAACGAAGGTAGCAATGGCTAAAGTAATTAAAGCTTTTAAACTTAAACCTGACTGTCATTGTACATCGAAATATCTGAATAACCTCATTGAGCAAGATCACCGTCATATTAAAGTAAGAAAGACAAGATATCAAAGTATCAATACGGCAAAGAATACTTTAAAAGGTATTGAATGTATTTACGCTCTATATAAAAAGAACCGCAGGTCTCTTCAGATCTACGGATTTTCCCCATGCCACGAAATTAGCATCATGCTAGCAAGTTAAGTGAACACTGGCATGATATATTAGTGGTTAGCTATATTTTTTACTTTGCAACATAACCTGATAGTATCAATAATAAAAATTTCGGAAAATCAATAAGCTCAATATTTTCATAAAGGAGGTAAATTTTAAATGGAAGATTCACTGAAACAGATGAGAAAACCATCTATACAAGTAATGAACGTGTTGTCAATATTGTTTATATTAGCGGCAGCTATCCAATATCATTATAACCTTACATTAGAAAATACACCTAAATATTTATTAATTACGACGGCAATTTCGCTTGTAATCAATGTATTAGGATTATTACAAATGTTCGAAAGGAAAATAACAAACCCAATAAAACAAGCAAGAAGATATTTAATAGTTAATATTTTAACTTGCTATTTTACTTATGTAACAGTATATAATTTGTATTTTTTTGTAGCAGCTGAACATCATTATTATTTAGATAAATATTGGTATGTTGGATTTATTACTTTATTTGTATGTAGTACGTTCCATGTTCTAAGTCTAATTTTGATGAGCTTTTATCCAGACTGGTTAAGAGTGGATAAGGTTATAGTAATAATAGTATTAAAGGTCATAGCATCATTAATATATGTTCAAAAAATCATAGAATATATAATAATTCCCAATATTGCTGATTCCCATTTTGTATTTATTGTATCTATTATTATGATTTTTGCATGTAACTTTTTAGTTTCTCAATATTATTTATTGTATGGAAGAGTATTTACAGATTTTAATAAACTAAGTGAAGATAATAAAAAAGATATGGAGTCAATAAATAATGGAATTAGACGTATTGATAATGCCTCATATAGCAAAAATGGAAGAGATATTGAAGCGAAACACTATCAAATGCTTATGCGAGAAAAAGCAATAAAGAAAAATTTCAAGAGTTATTAAGTTCTGGGGTTTCTATAAAAGAAGCAGAACAACAAAGTGAAATTTGGTTAAAAAAACAAGCAGCATTGCATAATCCAGATATGATAGCTGGTGGGTATGCACATAACATAGGTGGGTTAGGAGATACAAAAATAAATTCATCTCTTGGAAGTCAGTGGAAATACAAAATTGATGATTTGGATTATCAAATTAAAGAACAAAGTAAAAAATTTAATGAGAAAGAGCTAGAAAAAATATATTTAAATATAAGCTTAAATTAATGGAGGATCAAATGATAGAAATAAAAGATTTTAAAAAAGTAGCAAATGTACCACAAGAAATTATTAATAAGTATGAAAATATATTATCAGAGGAAATCATAGAATTTTGGAAAGATTACGGATTAGGTACATTTTTTGAAGGTTTTATGAAAAGTATAAATCCGGAAGAGTATACAGATTTGATGGAGTACGGAACTCAATTTTTTAAGGATGCTGTGCCATTATTTGTAACTGGATTAGGAGATATCATTTATGTAGAAAAAAAGATGGATTTATGGGAATTTTAAAGTTTCGATATAAAGAAACAAAAGTTTTAATGCAAATGTTTAATTTAACTATAAAATTAATTATTGATGAAAATGATAAATATTTTTGTGATTCACATATTGAACCTCAAATGTATTTCGAAGCATTAAAAACAAAAGAAGCACCAGCTTATGATGAATGCTTTGGATATGTACCTATATTACCCTTAGGTGGTAAAGAAGTAGTAGAGCATATGGATACAGTAAAAATACGAGAACATATCCTATTAATTACAGAATTAACTGGGCCAATTAATGACTAAAACTTAAGAATTTAGTCATTAATAAAGTTGTAGGTATTTACATTTGGAAGTTAAGCAATGAAACTAGCTTAACTTCCTTTTTTGAAAACTATCAAACTATGTTCATTATCAAGAAGACCCAAATCTTACAAAGGTTGAATATAGTGACCATTATAAACGTGGATTTATGAGTGGAAGTCAAAGACCAAGTGGTTTTTCAGTTGATTATGAAATAAATGGATATAATCAAACTAGATACATTAAGAATATATAGGAGGAATAGAAAATGATTTTTGAAGAACAAGTAAGTAATCTTTATAATGAAATCGCTAATGATGTCAGTGACATGATACCTGACAAATGGGAAAATATTTATTTAAAAGCATATGTAAATGATGAAAGTAGTGAAGTATTTTTCTTTTACACTAAGAATAATGAGAATGAATTATATTATAGTGGAGATATCCCAAAACTATATAATGTGTCTCCAGTTATATACAAAGATTTATTGATAGAGGTTCATGAAAAATTTATAAAATTAAGAGATGTCTTTAAAAAAGAAAATCAGGAAACGTGGACATCATGTGAATTTAATTTTACTAATGAAGGGAAATTGAATGTATCATTTGGATATATAGATTGGAAAAACTCAGATTTTGGACAATATGACCGGTTTAATTATTATAGATATAAAAAATTTGGTGTTCTGCCTGAATTAGATTATACGAAAGAAGAAATTAGAGAAATAGAACAATTCATTAAAGAACAAGAAGAAAAGTAAAAGATAGTGAAGAAAGACTAAGCAATGTAAAAGTTGCTTAGTTTTCTTTTGATGAATAAAAATAACTTAATTTATATAGTTGATTAACAATTTTAATAGACGTATAGCTTTATCTATAATATTCTGAAATAGATTTAAATGTTAATTAATATATTAGTGTAAGGGTAGGTAAACAATGAGCATTTTGGAAGAATTTCAACAATTTGATCCATCATTCGTTTATGTAGAGAATTATGAGAAAGCTAATATACCACATAAGTGGAAAAGAGTGCTTTCAACTAAAGATAAAACACAAAAAGTCAATTTAATCATTGAAATATGGAAAAATGGATTTAGCAAAAAATTATCAAATGTATTGAATTATATGTCTAGAAATTTAAAAGATTGTGAATTGATAAAAAATAAAGACCAGCATTATATTGTATATATTTTACAACACCCTACTAATGAGACTATTTATTATCTAGGAGGACTAGATAGCGATAATACAAATTTAGAAATGTTACCTAATGATTTAAAGAAATTTTATCAAGAAGTTCATAACGGATTTTACTTCTTTCCAGGAAAATTTATGGGTTTACAAGAAATCAAAGATGTTAACGTAATGAGTGAATATGATTGGGGTGTCATTTCAGATTTAGATATTCATATAGATTTTGATTTAGATGATTATAGCATTGTTTTTACTACAGGAATGGGCGGATATATAATTGTAAAAGCATACAACGATCATTCTAATGCAATTATTTGGTTTGATGATGACGAACCGATATATGACGAAAATATATGGGACATATTAGATGAATGGTTATATTTAGGGTTTACAGAATGATTAATTTACCTATCAAATAAAGTTTTTACTTCTTAATTTTATAAATATGTACAGTATATAGAAAAACTGATGGATGGTATAACAAAGCGGAAAATTGAAGAATATCTTTAGTGAACCGGCTACCTTAATTTAACAATACTCTTATTTAAGGAAGATAAAATATGAATTATTTACAATATTTAAAAAGATTCAATAAAAATATAAAAATTTTAAATGAAAACGAACTAGAAAAAATACCTCAACGTTGGAAATATATTATGCTGTCTGAGAATAGACTTGAGAGAGTAGTTGAATATTGGAAAGAAGTAGTAGGGGGAATTTAAGTAATACAATTCGGTATATAGAGAATCATTTAATTGATATCCAATGTATAAAAGTTAACGAAGATTATTATATTTTGTATAACATTCTTACTGAAAATAAAGAAGAAGGAATATATGTAGGTAAGATACCTAATGAAAATAAAAAAATATCTTGTATATATGATAAACTGCCTAATTCACTACAAACTTTTTATTCTAATCTTCATGATGGATTTTATTATTTTGCAAGTGACTCTATGGGCATTTTGGAATTAAGTATGGTTAAAAATTTAAATGAATATGATTGGGCAATTTTAGAAGAAATTGATGAACCCAAAATAAATTTAGATACATCTTATATAATTTTTGATTCTGGTATGGGTGGATTTATTGTTGTAGATGTGGATAAAGGGATAGATGACGCAACAATTTGGTTTGACGACGAAGCACCAATGTATCAAAAAAACTTTTGGAATTTTTGTGATGAATGGATAAAAATGGGGATGGAAGAGTAAATAGGAGTGATGAATATGGGATTTGAAGAGAAATTAAATGAAATGTATCAGGAAATAGCGAACCATATTAATGATATGATACCAACAGAATGGGAACAGGTATATACAATGGCATATATTAATGAAGAAGGCGGAGAAGTATCTTTTAATTATACTATACCTGGTAGAGATGACTTACATTACTATACTGCTATTCCTAAAAATTATAATGTTTCAGAAAAGATATTTAGTGAGTTATCTTTCACTCTTTATAAATTATTTAAAAGGCTCAGAGAGCTATTTATAGAAAATAATCAAGAACCATGGACATCATGTGAATTTGATTTTAATAATGAAGGTAATTTAAACGTGTCCTTTGATTATATCGATTGGAAAAACTCAGGTTTTGGTCAAATTTCTAGAGATTATTATTATGAATATAAAAAATTCGGAATTATACCTGAATTAGATTATGCAAAAAAAGAAATTAAAGAAATAGAACAATTCATTAAAGAACAAGAAGAAAAGTAAAAGGTAGTGAAGAAACTAAGCAATGTAAAAGTTGCTTAGTTTTCTTTTGATTACAAAGCATAGTAAATTTTAATTTTATTGCTAAATATATATATATATAATATTTTAGAGAGGAAGCTAACATCGAATATACAACACCGCATGGACATGTATATCGTACGGATCACAAAGGTCGTATTAAAGAAGTATATGCGGATGACCTATCATTTCAAAATGGCGGACGTAATTCATATGCGCAACGAACAGTTGGAAGAGAAGACCGATGACCAGATGATGACGGTGGTCATTTAATTGCACGCGCATTCGGAGGTTCTAAAGATATAGACAATCTTGTACCTCAAAGTAAATACATCAACCGTTCATTTAAAGGGAATGGTCAATGGTATAAGATGGAGAAAGAATGGCAAAAAGCAATTGACAAAGGCAAAGATGTGAAAAACATTAAAATTAAAGTAAAATATGAGGGACAGAGTCAAAGACCAAGTGGCTTTTCAGTTATATATGAAATAGGTAGCGCAAGACATTCTAGATATATTCATAACATATAGGAGGTATAGCAATGATTTTTGAAGAACAAGTAAGTAAGCTTTATAATGAAATAGCTAATGAAGTCAGTGGTATGATACCAGATAGTTGGCAAAATATTTATTTTAAAATATATATAAATGATGAAGGAAGTGAAGCTTTTTTCTTTTTCACTAAGAATAATGATAATAAAATATATTACAGTGGTGATATTCCTGAATTATATAACGTTTCCTCAGATATATATATAGATTTATTGATAGAAGTCCAAGAAAAATTCAGAAAATTAAGAGCCATCTTTAAAAAAGAAAATCAAGAAGCATGGACTTCGTGTGAATTTAATTTTACTAATGAAGGAAAATTGAATGTATCATTTGGATATATAGATTGGAAAAAATCAGATTTTGGACAAGTTGCTAGATTTAATTATTATAGATACAAAAAATTCGGTATTGTACCAGATTTTGAATATGAAAAAGAAGAAATTAAAGAAATTGAACAGTTCATTAAAGAACAAGAAGAAGAGTAAAAGGTAGTGAAGAAAGACTAAGCAATGTAAAAGTTGCTTAGTTTTCTTTTGATTACAAAGCATAGTAAATTTTAATTTTATTGCTAAATAAATACATATAAAATCAACGTTAATCAGAAAAAATATAGACAAAAGAGAGCGCATATTTACACTCTCTTTTCTTGTTATATTATTAAAAGCTCATCATAGATTTTTATTATCTGTTTTGAGATGCTGTGAGAAGCTCTCATTTGCATCGAAGTAAAGTTTATTAAACCAAATCATTATCGTGTTTAATTCTATAAACAGTTTGCCTTGTTATATTAACTTCTTTCGCAATCTTACTGATAGCTGTGCCTTCTTCTAACATTTCTACAACTCTATGATAAATAATACGTTTTTGAGGATCTTTAGCATTCGCTGAATAAAGTAACGGACGCCCTTTATACACACCTTTTTCTTTCGCAACTTGAATACCTTGTGCTTGTCGACGTTTACTTTCATTTCGTTCTTGTTCTGAAACCATTGCTAATATTTGAATGATTAAATCTTTCATAAACTTATCTAATAAAGGATTGCCAATGACTTCATTCATCATAGGTAAACTAGTAATCATCAATTGAACTTCTTTATCCTTTAAAAAATTAACTGTGTTAATCACTTCATCATAATTACGACCTAAGCGATCAATCGATTCCACTACAAATCTATCGCCCATTCTCACAAAGTTAAGTGCTTCTTGAAATACGGGTCTATTTTCTACTGACTTTCCCGATTGTTTCTCTGTAAATATTTTCTCTACGCCAAATGTTTTCAAATTATCTAGCTGTCTCTCTAAATTTTGATCTATCGAAGATACTCTTGCGTAACCTATAATCATTCATTTTCACTCCACAATTAATATACACCCTAATCATACGTTTAAGTTACTATAAATTCAATAACTTATTTTGTATGATTAGGGTGTACCCTAAATAACATAGATCAGTAGCTTGCAAAAATTTAATTAATAATTTATAGTTAATATATCAAAAAAAGTTGATTTATTGTTTTTAGTATTTTATAAAGGAATTCAATTTTATGAGAATAAATCATGCGAGTACATTATCTATTGATTATTTTGTTAGTTATTTAAACCTAATTATGATATCAAGAGAAGTTTCTTTAAAAGAAGCTGTATCATATATGAAATACTCTTTCTTTAACAACACTATTGAAAGATATGGTGAAATAACTGCACATAACTTTAAACAAGCAGTTGAAAGACTTAAATAATTATCTAATATAAGAATGGAAGTGATTAAATGGAAATAATCAAGACCAATCCAGATGTACATAAAGAAGAACAATTAGATTTTTATGAAAAGATATTTGATGCACTTGCAGATAAGATTAGACTTAAAATTTTACAATCAATACGTCAAAGTGATACAAAGTCTTTGTGCGTGTGCGATTTGGAAGAAATATTAGGATTGAAACAATCTAAACTTTCGTACCATTTAAAAAGATTGGTAGATGCAAATATATTAAGTGCTGAAAAGCATGGTACTTGGAATTATTATCAAATTAATGAGCAACAAATACAGATAGTTTTAAATGAAGATACTTGCTGTAAGATACTTTAAGTATCTTTTTTATCATAGTATTAATCAATATTTTTTGATTAAATAAATTTGGAGGCGTTATACTAATGATAGATTCGGTTATAGAATTTATGAAAACATTTCTAATGCTATTTTTTGAATTATTAATACTGTTCATAATCGTAAGTTTTATTGTAAGTCTAATCCAACAAGTAGTTTCGGAAGATAAAATCAAAAGCATGTTAAGTCGACCTAACCAAGGAATCAATTATTTTTTAGGGATGATATTTGGTGCGATAACGCCCTTTTGTTCCTGTTCGACTATTCCAATACTCGCAGGATTATTAAATTCTAAAGTACCTTTTGGTCCATCTATGAGTTTCTTAATGGCTTCACCATTGATGAACCCATTAATGATATTTATGTTATGGGCTTTATTAGGTTGGAAAGTTGCTGCTGTTTATTTTGTTGTACTAGCAATATTTAGTATCTTAACAGGTTTTGTATTTTCAAAAATGAATTTAGCTAAAAGTTATAAAGGAGTAAATGTTAAAGGCGATGGATTTTTTGCTAATAAAACAGGATCTCGTTTTAAACAAGCATTAAACGATGCGTGGGCATTTTTATATCCAATGCTTCCTTACCTATTTATTGGTGTATTTATTGGAGCATTCATATATGGATTTGTACCCGAAACATTTATTACAAAATACGCAAGTGGAGATGGCGTTATATCTGTATTCATTGCATCTGTTATTGGTATTCCTATGTATATCAGACCTGAAACAATGTTACCTATAGCTGAAGCATTAGTATCAAAGGGGATGTCCTTAGGAACAGTAGTTGCATTAATCATAGGTGGTGCTGGGGCAAGTATTCCCGAAGTTGTATTATTATCTAAATTATTCAAGAAAAAATTTGTAGTTTCATTCGTTATCGCAATTTTAGTTGTAGCTATTGCTACAGGATTAATAATTAATATAATTGTTTAAGTTTAAGGAGGATAAATTAATGAATCAAGAAACTTCAGTAATCAATAGGTATGGAAATGCAGCTAAAAAACACGAAGAAAACTTATGTTGCCCAGTAGAATATGATACAAAATATTTAAAGCTTATACCAGATGAAATTATAGAGAAAGATTATGGTTGTGGAGATCCTTTAGGTAAAATCAAAGAAGGAGACACAGTATTAGATTTAGGTTCCGGCGGTGGCAAAGTTCCTTATATAGTTTCTCAAATCGTTGGTGAAACAGGCAAAGTTATTGGTGTAGATATGAATGATGATATGTTAAACCTTGCTAAAAAATATCAAAATCAAATGATTGAAAGAATTGGTTATGACAACATTATTTTTCATAAAGGAAAAATTCAAAACTTAAAATTAAATTTAGAAGAACTCGATAAATATATTCAAGAACACCCTGCTAGTAACTTAGATACTTATCAATCTATCAATCAATATATTAATTACTTAGAAAATGAAATGACAATGATAAAAGATAATAGCATAGATGTGGTTATATCTAATTGTGTTTTAAATTTAGTTTCAACAGATGAAAAAGAAGCATTATTCAAAGAAATTTACCGAGTTTTGAAAAATGGAGGTAAAGCAGTTATTTCAGATATCGTTTCTAATGTAGAAGTACCAGAAAAATTGAGACAAGATGAAAATTTGTGGAGTGGTTGCTATTCAGGAGCTATTCAGGAAAAATCATTTGTTGAGTCTTTCGAAGATGTAGGTTTTTATGGTGTGGAAATTGATAAACGTGAAGAAACATGGACTACTATTGAAGATATTGATTTTAGAAGTATGACTGTTATAGCTCATAAAGGTAAAGAAGGACCTTGTATTGATAAAGGACAATCAGTTATATACAAAGGGCCATTTAAACATATTGAAGATGATGATGACCATATTTTTGAACGAGGTGAAAGAACATTTGTATGTGAAAAGACCTTTAATATATTAAAGCAAGCACCATATAAAGAAGTTTTTGAATTTATAGATGAAAATGAAAATCTAATTAACAAAAGTGAATGTTGTGACACATTATGTGGATGTTAATTAATAATTAAAGGAGGTGTTATAATGGAAAAAAATGCATTTAAAAAAGCAATTTCTAAATTAAAACCTAAAGAACAAGCTTGTTGCTCTGTAGAAATTGAGGAAAAAGAAGAGAACAAAAAAGAAAATACAAATAAAGATCAAAATAATAATAAAGGCTGCTGTTAATGCGCTATTAAATACTAATTTTGCATTTCTCTACTAACCAGTGTTATAATCTAGATAACGAAAATGATTAACAATTAATGCACCAATCCCCACACTACTCGCAATAGTGTGGGGATTTTTTCGATGCTGGCTTATAAAGTCGCCTATTAATTATTTGTTGCGTTTACTAAGCCAATAAGTATAATACGCAACGGCACAGCCACTGATGACTGGTGCTATGATGTGAACGAAAATGATTAGCAAAGTAATGCACCTCCTCTCTGCGTCTGAATTGACGCCTGAGAGATAGGCGACCTTTATATTATATCATCTCCGAATATACGATGATAGATAACTTCCGATAAGTGATCTTACGTTATGTAACTTTATTTTTATAGTATCAAGACAAGAAGAAACGCGTTTCAAAATCATCCCCTAAATTCATTAAGATAAAGACAAAAAAGGAGTAATAAAAAATGAATATTATAGTCTATTGCGGAGCAAGCAAAGGAAACAAAAAAGAATACGAAAATAGTGCAATTCAATTAGGCGAATGGATAGCTAAGAATAATCACACTTTAGTTTTTGGTGGCGGAAATGCAGGACTAATGGGAACAATTGCAAATACAGTAATACATAATAACGGAAAAACAATCGGAGTAATGCCTACGTTTTTACAACAAAGAGAATTAGCTCATGATAAATTAGACGAACTAATAATTGTGGAAAGCATGTCAGAAAGAAAAGAAGTTATTTTAGAAAAAGGCGATGTATGTATAGCTCTTCCTGGTGGTCCTGGAACTTTAGAAGAAATTACTGAAGTTGTATCGTGGTCAAGAGTTGGACAAAACAATAACCCATGTATTTTTTTCAACACAAATAATTATTATTCTCTTATCGAACAATTCTACGATCAAATGGTTTCACACGAGTTTTTAACTCAAGAAGACAGAGATAATATACTATTTTCAAACTCATTCCGAGAAATTGAAGAATTTATAAGTAACTATAAAACACCAAAAGTAAGAACTTATTAATCAAAGTTGCTTTATTGACGTTGAGCCTCTGAACCCTTAACACCCCCTAAACTTGTCGAATGGTCGGATTAATAACTCACGCTATACCGACATTCGTCTGCAAGTTTGGTTCTTCTCAACATCAATAAATTTTCTCGGCATAAATGCCATGTTATAATTAAAATATCTTTTCTGGATTTTCTCGTATTGTTTTTCACTTTTATCATCCACAAAGTAAGTAAGAGCTACTTAAATTTTAAATTAGCTCTTAAAACGCAAATGAGAGTCAAATAAATATAAATACATTTCACAAACAAAAATTTAAGTAATCATTCCTGTTGAACACTATAATTACAAAGGGTTAAAAATAAAAAATAACGCTAGCTTTTTGCTAACGTTATTCCAAGTGTATCAAATATATTAAGTCAAAATTAGTCTTCCTTTTCTTTAAAACCATTTTCTTTCATTTTCTTCTCAGTTTTCTTCATACTAATGCTTGTCCCTGTATTACCAGCAATATTAACAATACCTTTAGATTTTAAAGTATCAATCTCAGCCTTTTCGAAATCTACATTTATAGTTTCTACAAACCCTCCATCACTCTCTTTAATAGATTCCTTTACACCTTTAACGTCTTGCATTTTTTCACTTTGGTTCTCTATTTTTTCCTTAACCCTTTTTTTAGATGTATCATCATTAATACCAAAGTCACTATATTTCAAAGTACTTACATATTTTTGTTTAATTATTTTGTCCCCTTTATATGTATAAGTCACCTCCACTTTCACATTAGATTGTTTCCCAACAAATGTTTTATTTTTTTCATTCCCACAAGCAGATAACGTAATTAAAATAACAATACTTGCTACCAAACCAATAATTTTTTTCATAATTTAATCTCCTTTATTTTAATATTACATAATAGGTTCTGTTGCAAAGTAAAAAATATAGCTAACCACTAATATATCATGTCAGTGTTCGCTTAACTTGCTAGCATGATGCTAATTTCGTGGCATGGGGAAAATCCGTAGATCTGAAGAGACCTGCGGTTCTTTTTATATAGAGCGCAAATACATTCAATACCTTTTAAAGTATTCTTTGCCGTATTGATACTTTGATATCTTGTCTTTCTTACTTTAATATGACGGTGATCTTGCTCAATGAGGTTATTCAGATATTTCGATGTACAATGACAGTCAGGTTTAAGTTTAAAAGCTTTAATTACTTTAGCCATTGCTACCTTCGTTGAAGGTGCCTGATCTGTAACTACCTTTTGAGGTTTACCAAATTGTTTAATGAGGCGTTTGATAAACGCATATGCTGAATGATTATCTCGTTGCTTACGCAACCAAATATCTAATGTATGTCCCTCTGCATCAATGCACGATATAAATAGCTCCATTTTCCTTTTATTTTGATGTACGTCTCATCAATACGCCATTTTTAATAAGCTTTTTTATGCTTTTTCTTCCAAATTTGATATAAAATTGGGGCATATTCTTGAACCCAACGGTAGACCGTTGAATGATGAACATTTACACCACGTTCCCTTAATATTTCAGATATATCACGATAACTCAATGCATATCTTAGATAGTAGCCAACGCTACAGTGATAACATCCTTGTTAAATTGTTTATATATGAAATAGTTCATACAGAAGACTCCTTTTTGTTAAAATTATACTATAAATTCAACTTTGCAACAGAACCTCAAATTTTTTATACTTGGAATAAAAAAGAGTATTTAGCGAGTGAGATTTTTGATTTAACAGAAAGTGAAAAACAAGAAATTAATCATCAAATGATTGATGAAATTGAAGAAGAAAAATAAATTTCTTAAACGTTAGCAAAAAGCTAGCGTTTTTTTGTTGAAATACGTTAAAAATGGTTGGGTACAAACTGGGTACAGACACAATATATAGGGGTACAACTGGGGTACAATCGCAATTTGTAGGGGTACAATAGGGGTACAAAAATAAAAAAATGGTAGCAGATTAAAAATCTTGTATCCCTTGAAATGTCTGGCTTCGCCAGACCTACCATTCAAAATGGTAGCAAATTTCCCTTATGCTCTTACAAAGAATTTGGAGCCAATTCAAAATTTGGGTGTTTCTTGAAAGAAATTGCCCCTGCAGGAACTAAAAAAGTTGATGAAATTTCGAGCCATTTTATGCCAATTTTTAGTTTGCATATAAATGGGCAGTGTCTAAAAATTCGACACTGGTTTTGCTCAAATTTTTGTTTATGAAATATATTTATATTTATTTAACTCTCATTTGCGTTTTGAGAGCCGTTAATAAATATATATAAAACACCCTTAAACGTTTAAAAAAATACTTTAAAATTGCAAATAAAGGTATTTAAAATTTTAATAAGTCTTGTGATAAGTTTTTTTGAAGGAGAGGTTCTAATTTGATATTTATATATATAATTTTTTCAGCTGTTTTACTTTATTATGCTTTGAAATATGGTATTAGAAATGGATTTGCTGAACTTGAAGCTAACAAAGAGGATTTAATTTATTATCAAAAAAGTGCGAAGTTGTTTGAAGAAATTGGAAATATTTATCATACGATCTCGACGTCTCAATCTGAGAGAGTGGGTGAGGCAAAAGTTATTTATAATAATTCTTTTGATATTTTGGTTTCAGGAGAAAAACCTAAATATATATTTGATAAATTAACTGAACACAAAGAACAAATTTCTAAATTAAGTATAGAGAAATAGTTATATTTGCGTTTTAAGAGCCATAAATATATAAAACACCCCTAAATGCTCTAAAAAGTATTTTAAAATTACGAATAAGGGTATTTAAGAATTAAATAATGTTTGTGCTAAAGTTTTTATTAGAATTAGAAAAGGAGATTTAATTTTGAAATTTGTTTTATATTTCTTGTATTTCTTTGTTTCTTTTTTTATTTTGAAATGTTTACTTGATTTAGTGATACCAACACTTGATTTTGATGTATATCTAAATCTTATTACTGCATTGTTTTTTGCAATATTTATGACTTTACTTAATTATGTTTTGAAAAAGAATAAAAATAAAAAGTAGAACACGCATTTATGCCGAGAAAATTTATTGATCGTTGAGAAGAACCCTTAACTAAACTTGTAGACGAATGTCGGTATAGCGTGAGCTATTAAACCGACCATTCGACAAGTTTTGGGATTGTTAAGGGTTCCGAGGCTCAACGTCAATAAAGCAATTGGAATAAAGCAATTTTATTTTTTGAGAAGAAAACAAAAGGAGTTTTTGCATAAAATTTGGAAATTATAAAATTGACTCGTTTTACTTAAGTATGATTATAGGTGTTTTAGTTGCTTCCTTAATTTTCCCTTATATACTTTTATCTGTTTTTGTTTTATTGATTATTGGCTTAAAAAAAGAGGATAAAGAAGGTTAATTTTCGGCTTAGATTTTGATTTTTGAAACGAGTTGAAAACGAGTTTCTTTTTGTCTTGATCATGCTATATGATAATTTATCATATCCTCAAATTTTAAATAAAAATTTCATGTGTCGCTCAATAATAAAACCTCTATTGATACAACTTCACATAATTGATGATTATCAGAAGTTTAATCCACATTAAAAAGCATGGCAAGTTCATGAACTTGCCATGCTTTTTATTTACAATTAGTTACCAAATAAACGACTCCAAAATCCCTTTTTAGGTGGTTCTACCTCCCTATTATCATCGGGTTCATTCTTCGTTTCTTCAATGAACCTATTCTCTTTTGTTAATTCACCTTCATTTGTACTGTCGTTCTTTTTCTCTTCGGCTATATCCTTGTAATTTACTTCTGTTGGTTGACGCTTTGTTTGTTGTTGGTTGATATTTTGTGATTCTTCAGTAAAAGTTGCTTCTTGCGGATTAATATTTTGACTATTATTCGTCGCTGTATCAAAAGAATAATTAAGCTGTCTTTCTTCTTCTAATTGGCTTTCTAGTTTTTGAATTTTTTTATTGCTTTCTAAAGCTAATATTTGTTGATTCTCCAACAATTTATTTAATGTATTAACATTGCTATTTTGTTGATCTAATTGCTTAGTTAAATTCTCAATATATTTTTCATCATTTTTAGCTCTAGTTTCAAAGATTTCTATTTGCTTTTCTAATTCGTTTACTTTTGTTTTTAATGTCTCAGAACTATTTGAATTATTATATATATTCTTTTCTGCTTTTGCAGTATTTTCACCAAACAATTCTTTTTTTACTGATTCTTTATTTTGGATTGTACTCTCTTTCTTAGTAATTTTTTCTATAATTTTCAAATAATTATTATCATCAATATAATTAATCCCATTTTCTTTTTCAAAAGTTATATTTAAACTTTTAGCATTATTAACAATAGTTTGTTTAGTTACACCTAATTCATCAGCAACCATTTTAATAGTTCTCATAACATCCACCCTTAGGTACCTAATTTAGTACCTAAATTTTACCACCTAATGAAGTTTATTTCATTATTTACCGCCTAAATTTACTACCTATTTACTACATATGTACCTAATTAGCTCCCTATAATATGTTTTTGAAGCTTAATTAGGTACTAAAACAATGAACTACACATTTTGCCATGGCAATGTGCTTTTAACTTCATTTAAAACTCTTTATATACTTTCTTAAAAGTGTTAATATTGCTTTATAAATACTAAAAGAGTCAAAGCTATTGGCGTAGCATTGACTCTCGGTAATAAAACGATTCGCACTCGTTTGTTTATATATTTTTTGATACTTGTATTATATCTATCTAATCATCTAAGTGCAAGCACAAAACATATAACTTACGTAAAAATTGTTTTATTACCTCAATCCTAAAAATGGAAATGAGGTTTTTATT
>NZ_CP119330.1 GCF_022815905.2 Staphylococcus sp. NRL 16/872
ATGCAAGACAATCATACAAAATATATAGACGAAAATCAAGATAATAAAACACTAAAAGACTTAACGAAAAGTGGGAAACAACGCCCGTGGAGAGAAAAGAAAATAGACAATGTAAGTTATGCAGATATACTGGAAATCTTAAAAATTAAAAAGGCTTTTAACGTAAAACAATGTGGTAACGTCTTAGAGTTCAAGCCGACATATGAAGGTTATTTGAAGTTACATAAGACATGGTTTTGTAAATCAAAATTGTGTCCAGTTTGTAATTGGAGGCGTGCTATGAAAAATAGTTATCAAGCTCAAAGAGTGATTGAAGAAGTGGTTAAAGAAAAACCGAAAGCACGTTGGTTGTTTCTTACACTATCAACACGAAATGCGATAGACGGAGATACTTTAGAAAAAAGTCTTAAACATTTAACTGAGTCATTCAGAAGATTATTTAAATATAAAAAAGTTAGTAAAAATTTAGTTGGTTTTATGCGCTCGACAGAAGTTACAGTTAATAAAAATGATGGTAGTTATAATCAACATATGCATGTTTTATTGTGTGTTGAAAATAGTTATTTTAAAAATAAAGCTAATTATATAACTCAAGAAGAATGGGTTAATTTATGGCAAAAAGCATTACAAGTTGATTATCGACCTGTGGCAAATATCAAAGCGATCAAACCAAATCAAAAAGGCGATAAAGATATTCAAGCAGCTATCAAAGAAACTTCAAAATACTCGGTTAAGTCATCAGATTTTTTAACTGATGATAACGAAAAAAATCAAGAAATCGTGAATGATTTGGAAAAAGGTTTATACCGAAAACGTATGTTGAGTTATGGTGGATTGCTTAAACAAAAACATAAAATTTTAAATTTAGACGATGCCGAAGATGGCAATTTAATTAATACAAGCGACGAAGATAAAACAACAGACGAAGAAGAAAAAGCACATTCTATTACGGCAATTTGGAATTTTGAAAAACAAAATTATTACTTAAAAGATTTGAAACGTTAGCTTAAAAGCTAGCGTTTTTTTATGTATTTTTGCCCCTGCGGGAACTATAGCGTTCAACCGGCATGGTTGACCACTTTTTATGCCAACTTTTAAGTTTGCATGTAAATGGGCCAGTGTCTTAAAAAATCAACACTGGATTTGCTCGAATTTTTGTTTTTGAAAATAGCATATATTTATTTGGCTCATATTTGCATTTTAAGAGCTTATATACGTTTTTAGGTATAAAACTATATGATTTACCCCTAAATCTTTAAAATGCCCCCTTAAAATTCAAAATAAAGGTATTTAAAATTTGTTATCTTTGAAAATTTAAAAATAAAAAAATGCTATTACAAATTAGTGCTGGTGACACTGAATGTTGTAATAGCAATTATGCAAATAGTCGACAAGCTATTTAATCTATTTTTCTAAGATTTATTATAACAAGAACACGCATTTATGCCGAGAAAATTTATTGATGTTGAGAAGAACCCTTAACTAAACTTGCAGACGAATGTCGGCATAGCGTGAGCTATTAAGCCGACCATTCGACAAGTCTTGGGATTGTTAAGGGTTCCGAGGCTCAACGTCAATAAAGCAATTGGAATAAAGCATCTATGATTTTTGCTAAATATAAGCTACAATACATTCAAAAACATTTTTGAATGAGGTGCTTTATGTTTTCTACTGTGATTACTGCTGCTGTTTTATATATTGCTACAGCAGTAGATTTGTTGGTAATACTATTAATATTTTTTGCTAGAGCAAATACTAGAAAAGAATATCGAGATATTTATATCGGACAATATTTAGGTTCTGTAATTTTAATATTAGTTAGTTTATTTCTAGCTTTTGTTTTGAATTATGTTCCGGAAAAATGGGTGTTGGGTTTATTAGGTTTAATACCGATTTACTTAGGTATTAAAGTTGCTATTTACGACGATTGTGAGGGCGAAAAAAGAGCTAAAAAAGAATTGGATGAAAAAGGGTTGTCAAAATTAGTCGGTATTGTTGCTTTGGTTACAGTTGCTAGTTGTGGTGCAGATAATATTGGGCTTTTTGTTCCTTACTTTGTGACTTTAGATATTGTCGACTTATTAGTTACTCTTCTTGTATTTTTAATATTGATTTTTGTTTTAGTATATACAGCACAAAAATTGGCTAATATTTCAGGTGTTGGTGAAATTGTAGAGAAGTTTAGTCGTTGGATAATGGCTGTTATTTATATTGGTTTAGGGTTATTTATTATTATTGAAAATAATACAATTCAAACAATAATTGGTTTTATATTTTAAATTAAGGTGTGGTTTATATGGGCAAGGCAAATACTTGTGATGTGATCTGTATTCATGAGGATAAAGTGAATAATGCTTTGAATTTTTTAGAAGATGATAAATCACAAAAACTACTTAGTATTTTTCAAAAAATATGTGATGAAAAGAAGTTAAAAATCATATTATCTTTGATTAAGGAAAATGAGTTATGTGTTTGTGATATTTCTTTGATATTAAATATGAGTGTTGCTTCTACATCACATCACTTAAGACTTTTGTATAAAAATGATGTTCTTGATTTTTGGAAAGATGGAAAGATGGCTTATTATTTTATTAAAGACGATGAAATTAAAGATTTTTTCTGTAAAAATCAAGAGGGATTTTGAAACGAGTGAAACGAGTTTCTTCTTGTCTTGATACTATATAGAAATAACGTTCTTTTTTAAAAATGCAGTTTAACGTTGATATGACAGTGTTTTTATATATTTTTAGTGTTGAAAGAAAAATTTGACATAAAAAAACTCCAGTAATAAGATTAAAGTGTCGAGCTAAAATCAAATACTGGAGGTCTTTTTAT
>NZ_CP119331.1 GCF_022815905.2 Staphylococcus sp. NRL 16/872
ATGACTGTCTTTGAACGCAAAAAAAGTTGCTTTTTCGTACCTAGTATAGTAGAGTTTATGGTGACCAAACCAAAACTTTACATGAAAGGAGAAAAAGCAACTTTTTTGTTATAAAACTTTGTATACAACTTAGTTGTTTTTACAGTGATTTAATATATGGAAAAGTATACTGAGAAAAAACAGAGAAATCAAGTATTTCAGAAATTTATTGAACGACATGTCAAAGAAGGACAAATGGATTTGATAAGGGAGTGCAACACATTCTTGAGTTTTGTGGCAGATAAAACATTAGAGAAACAGAAATTGTATAAATCTAATTTATGTAAAAATCGATTTTGTCCTGTATGTGCATGGCGAAAAGCGAGAAAAGATGCGTTAGGTTTATCTTTGATGATGCAATATATTAAGCAAAAAGAAGATAAACAATTTATCTTTTTAACACTTACGACACCAAATGTAACAGTGGAGCATTTAGAAAGTGAGATTAAAGCTTATAATCACTCTTTTCAAAAGATGTTTAAGCGTAAAAAAGTAATTTCTGCTACGAAAGGTTATGTAAGAAAATTAGAAATTACTTACAATAAAGAACGTGATGACTATAACCCGCATTTTCATGTTTTAATTGCTGTTAACAAATCGTATTTTACAGACAAACGATATTATATTAGTCAAAAAGAATGGCTGAATTTATGGCGAGATGTGACTGGAATTGATGAAATCACACAAGTACATGTTCAAAAAATCAAACAGAACAACAACAAAGAATTATACGAAATGGCGAAGTATTCTGGTAAAGATAGCGACTATTTAATTAATCAAAAAGTGTTCGATACATTTTATAAATCTCTTAAGGGAAAACAAATTCTTGTTTATTCTGGACTGTTTAAAGAGGCAAGAAAGAAATTAAAAAATGGAGATTTAGATTATCTTAAAGAAGTAGATCCAACAGAATATATTTATCAAATTTTTTATCACTGGAATCAAAAAGAATACTTAGCGAGTGAAATTTTTGATTTGACTGAAGAAGAAAAAAGTAAAATTAATCATCAAATGATTGATGAAATTGACGAAGAAAAATAAAAATAAATTTTCTTAAACGTTAGCAAAAAGCTAGCGTTTTTTTATTGAAAAGTGCTAAAAATGTTTGGGTACATTCTGGGTACAGACACAAGATGTAGGGGAACATTTTGGGTACAAACGCAATTTATAGGGGTACATTTTGGGTACAAAAACAAAATTTAGGCACCAAGTAGAAATCTTTGTAACACTTGAAATGTCTGGCTTCGCCAGACCCACCTTTTTAATAGGTGGCAAATTTCCCTTATGCTCTTAATTTTTATTTTGGACAAAATCAAGATTTCGGTATTTTTTACAGAAATTTGCCCCTGAAGGAACTAAAAACCGGTATCACTTTTTGAAGGATTTTATGCAAAATTTTAGTTTGCATGTAACTGGGCAGTGTCTAAAAATCGTCACTGGTTTTGCTAAAAAATTGTGATGTGCAATCAAAATATATTTATTTGGCTCTCATTTGTGTTTTAAGCGCTTATATAGAATTTTAGATATAAAACTACGTAAATATTTAGTGTTTCTTCAAAATGCCCCTTTAAAATTAAAAATAAAGGCATTCAAAATTTTCGTAAGAGTTATGATAAAGTTTGCTAAAATAAAAATCAAAAGTACGTATTTATGCTGAGAAAATTTATTGATGTTGAGAAGAATATATAAATGAAAAACCACTCACTAAATTTAGTGAGTGGTTTTTAAAGTCTTAATAGCAAATTTCTAATAATGGGATAAGAGTTATTATGCTATATGCATTATATCATGACTTTTTGGTTTGAAAAGCTTTGTGGATCTAAATAATCTTTGGTGTTAAAAAGAAAGAGCTATCAAAATGATAGCTCTAAGCCTTCCCCTATAATTATAAGTATAATAAACGAGGATAATACTATGAAACGCTAAGAGAAGACGTGTATCTATTATAGCACGACATTTATGCCGAGAAAATTTATTGATGTTGAGAAGAACCCTTAACTAAACTTGAAGACGAATGTCGGCATAGCGTGAGCTATTAAGCCGACCATTCGACAAGTTTTGGGATTGTTAAGGGTTCCGAGGCTCAACGTCAATAAAGCAATTGGAATAAAGCAATTATTTATTTTTGAAGGTTGGTTTTGGAATATAGATATTAATAGTAATATGGAATTATAAACGGGGGGTGATTGTATTCAAGACAAATTATCAAGTCAATTTACCTCTGGATTAAGGGTAAAACTAGAATGTAATGCTTGTAAAAATCCAATAACGAGAATCACACATAATATTTATAAACCTTATAGTGAAGGTAATAACCGTTGTTTTGTTTATACAATGTGTGAGAAGTGTGGAGAAAGAGATGTCTTTACTGTAAATGAGGATTTCTATGGAGAAATTAGTGTTGATGTTTCTCCTTTAGAAGGTGAATGGAATCTTTAGTTTTTATTTGTTTATAAGCAAATTTTGATGTTTTTGCTTGCTTTAGAAACGAGTTTCTTCTTGTCTTGATACTATAGGTAACTATTCCCGTCCAGTTAACTATCCTTGGATTAGTTGAT